>NZ_JAAHHE010000002.1:171031-217836 GCF_010692525.1 Moorena sp. SIO3B2 | reverse complement strand
CGTTCTCTAATATTTCCATTTTCTTCTATTTTTAAGGCTTTTTGAAGTATTGTTTTTTGCTCTTGTGTCAGATAATTTTTTGCTGGCATATTTCCTATTATTGGGTTATTTATTAATTTTTATTATACCAATTTAAATGCCGAACAGCTTAGCACAGAGGTCCTCAAGCGCTATGCTATCCTAGATGAGCAACGGTGTATGCGCTCTGATGTCGCTTCGATAGAGGTTTACTGTCCCCATCCCTTCCTAAAAACTGGTGTAGAATTTCTGGATTTGCCAGGAACAAATGACCGGGAAGCTCAGGATAATTTAGTGCGCGACCAACTGCTAACAGCAGATTTAGTCGTTCAAGTGCTGGATGGTCGCCAGCTGATGACCTTGGGTGAGCGGGAAAACCTGAGAGATTGGTTAATAGATAGAGGAATCAAGACTGTTGTTTTTGTGGTCAATTTCCTGAATTTATTGGAACCTGATCAGCAAAAAGAAGTCCAGACTAGGGCGTGTCTTCAAACTCGGAGATCCCCCTAAATCCCCCTTAAAAAAGGGGGACTTTGAGTATGGCTCCCCCCTTTTTTAAGGGGGGCTGGGGGGGATCATAATCTTGCGGAAAACTTTGAAAACACGCCCTAGGCTACGGTTTGTAGCGGAAAGTTTTCGGTCGGAATTACCGAATACCCTTAGTAACTTGTATCGAGTTGATGCCCTACCTGCTTTGAGAGCTAGACTAAAAGGATTATCTGATCAAGCACACACCACGGGATTGGCGATGTTTGAATCAGCACTGCAAAGCATGGTAGCTGCTCAACGGGAAAAGACAACGGTTCGGCTGGATCGTGTGGATGCGATCGCAACTCAGGTTAAAGCAGCACTACAGTCTAAAATCCAAGTCATCAACTCAGAATTAGAAAGTGCCAAAGAGAAGCATCAGGCTAAACTTGAGCTGCAACAAAAAGCTCAGAAATTGATTAAACAAGGATTCCAAGCCGCTGTTTCTGATTTCGAGAGTTGGCTGTATTTGCCCAAACTTTTAGAACGCTATCAATCGAAACTTGCGACAGCACTTCAGCAAGGGGAATTTAGCAGTTGGCAAGCACAATTCCAACAAGACATTGATGGATATCAACAGGCAATCCAAGAATGGGTTGATAAAGCGTGTGAGTTTTTTGAGCATCAGTCTCCTGGTAAGCTAATCATTTCCGTTCCCGATACTCCTCAAGTTATTATACCTGAGCCTCCCGAATTTTCTCAGGAGTCAAAGAAAGTTATCCCAATTGGTCTTTCTACTGGAATCCGTTTGGTTTTAAAAGGTAAAGTGGGCGCAGCTATGGCTGGAGGCGCTAGCTATATCCTCAGTAAAGGGGCAAAGAAAGATAAGTCAAATTCATCCGCTGACTCTTATGACCATCAAGTAGCCCAAGCCTTAAGTGATGCAGCTCAGGATTATCTGAGTTGTTTCAGTACTGACGCTTTCTCGATGGTGCGTAAGTATCAAGCCAAGGCAGAGAAAGTGATTAGTTTGCCAACAAATCAACAACCACAGGATACCAGCAGCCAGGTTTATCAGCTACAGTTATTAAATAGTGTTTTGGAAAGATTGAATGCAGAATTAATAATTTAGAATTTAGAATTAAGAATTAAGAATTTTCCATATTTTTACGTCCGCTTACAAAAAATGTAGTAATATCGTTCCAAATACCTTTGTCGGTGACTAAGGCATTAATTTCGGCAACGTAGTCAGCCTTGGCTTGTTCTAATTGTTTTGGCTCTAGTTGCTGCAGTGGCCAACACAGGGGATGTTTTAAGCTACCATCCCAGGTGCCTTCTACGTCACTTATCGTAATGTAGCTGCCCAATTGCTCCCGCTTAATTTTAATATCTTCAAATCCTGCTGCTGTGAGCAAGGAGTAGCATTTTTCTTCATCTCCGGTGACATCGCTAAATATCAATGAAATTCCGTATCTTTGGGCAACGTTCTGGAGAATAAAGCCAGTAGTAAAAGCGGTTTTAGCAAAAACACACAAGCCCATTAAGCCTCCTGGTACCAGAAAACGTTTCCATAAGCGTAGATCAGCAGGAACGTTTGTCATTAAAGGCAGGGCTGAACAACATAACACTCTGTCGAAACTGTTGTCAGGAAAGTTTAGGGTCTCAGCATCAGCTTCGATTAGCTCAATATTAGTCAACCCTGCTGCGGAGATCTTGCGTTGAGCTTGATTGAGTAAACCCGTAGAAATATCTACTCCCACCACTCGACCATCCTGACCAACCCGTTTTGCTGCTTCAATAGCAACTAAGCCAGTTCCCGTAGCAATGTCCAAGATTTTTTGTCCAGGTCTGATATCAACATGTTCGATTAGACAATTTGCAAGCCGAGGATGGAAATCCCCCTTATCGTAAGAATTGCTCCTGTTATCATAGATAGTAGCAATTTCTTGTTTAAACTCACTTAGCTCAAGATTATTGGTCATGGTATTTTGCCTCTTTATAGTTGATGTTAGCCTAAGCATTCAGCTGTCAGCTGTCAGCCGTCAGCCTTGGCCGTTGGCCACGCTACGCGAATGGCTGATAACTGATAACTGATAACTGATAGCTGATAACTGATAACTGATAGCTGATAGCTGATAGCTGATAGCTAATAGCTGAATGCTTTTGAGCTTAATGCTTTTGATCACAAGAAGAATACTCAAGGGGCACAAACTCTAACCCAGACTCCTGGTTGGGACAAGGCACCACATGGACTAAGATTTGTGAGGGATTCTTACGATTACCGTTAGCCGGTTCAAACTCAATTTTTCCCGTTACCCCATCAGCACTAAAATCAGGACTTTTCAAGGTTTTCTGCATACCAAGACGTGTGGGATTCTTCTGTTTTTCGATAGCTGTAATCAACACACGAGTTGCATCATAGGCTAAAGCAGACCAGGCAGTTAAGGAATTAAAAGATTTTCCCCATAAGGTTTGAGCATCTTGATTAACTTGTGGGTTAGCACTGTTTAGGTGATGCCAGGAAACAGACACCACAAGGTTCTCGAATAGATCGGGTTGTTTAAGTGCTAGTGTTTTTGACCTGGCGATTCCCGAGGAACCCACCATCACATTACGACCATTGTTTTCCTTGATCATATCGATAGCATTAGTGACAGCATTGGTGACTTGACCATCAGGATTTAAAACAATAGCTGTGTCCTGGGTTTTCCCAATTTCCTCTATTGCTTGCTTAGGGTTAAAGTTGGGCTTAGATATATCGTAGTGTTTGATATCGACAAGTTCTCCTCCTTGGTTAGTAAACTGCTGTTTAAATTCTTGCCAGAACGAGTGAGTGAATGGACTGCGAGGATTATAAAAAACTGCCGCTTTTTGGTGACCATTTTCAACCAAATAATCAACCAAATATTGGGCTGCAATTTTAGCGGTAGGTACCGTCCGGAAGAAAAAATTTCTAGGGTGCTCTGTCAGTTCTTCCGTTGTGGAGCCAGAGGAGATTAACACTAGCTTATTACTATTATAAATATCCACAGTTTCCATGGTCATATCACTAGCATAGTGACCAACTACCCCTAGGATATCCCGTTCCTTGACTAGTGCCTTTGCCCTTTGGATCGCTTCTGAGGTGATATTAGCATCATCAGCAATAAGAACTTTTAGACCCTTACCCTTGATAGATTTACCGTTTATAACATCCTTTCCTAGTAACTTTTCAGTAAAGTTGTTAGGGAGTTTGTCATTATCCTGAAAAAGCTCTAAGTTAACTTCTGTTTGAGCGTGACCGATTCCTCGAAGAATTTTTTGAGCTAGCTCCCGATGTTTGACAGAGCCATTTTTGTTTCTAACGATGGGCACCGCCACAGCAATGGTGTAGTAATCGGATTTAGTAGCCTCTAAAAGGGCATTATTCAGATAAATTAACGTTTCTGGGTCTTTGTCTTCCTCTTGCCAGGATTTTAAGAATAAATTACCAGCTTTTTTATAGTTAGATTTTGTCCACCAACACCTCTCCCATCGTTGCCAAGTTTTTTGACTAAAAATGGCTAAGTTATCTCTCCAGGGAGTCTGACATTTTGCCATAAATTTAACACCCCGGTGCTTGAAACGTCGAGCAGAGGTTGTATCCAGTATCTCTTCTCCAGAACTAATCTTGTCTCCTAGCTTGTTAGGCTCTGTGGCAATTTTGTAAATTCCGTAAATGCTAAGGAGCGCAACAGTCCCTAACGCTAATTTAATCAAAAGTGTAACTAATGATCCTGACACTGGCCAACGCCATGGTTGTGCTTTAGGATGGTGATAAATCACCGGTAACCAAGTAGCGTAGGGTAATTTTTTATCTAATCGATTCTCTAGATAATGGAGTCTTTTTCGTGCTACTTTAACTGCCTTATGGAGAGACTTTCCTTGAGAAAATTCTTCGAGAAAGAACCTGAGGAAGGTCTGGGCAACTTCATCGGGGACTGGCTCTTTCATAATAATCGCTTGTGGCATTTGTAATCTAGCTAGAGCATTGGCTAAGCCTAAGCCATCACAGCTATTAAATATCGCTAGCTTCAAGCCGTTTTTAATGGCTTCCTTTAGAGCAGGAATTAAATCATCAATGATGAGACTGTCTTCCTGATTGATATAAATTCGACCACTTTCATCATTACATTCGCTAGAACTATGACCAGCAAAAAACAGAATATCCCAGCCCTCTTTTTCCCAAAGTTTATGGTCTAATTCCTCTCGTGTCGGTTCTACTAGAAAGCAGGAGGATGAATCTAAGCTAGAGACTTGCTGCCAATTGTTGTGGTCGGTTTCGATATCAATTCCGTCACTGTTACCAAGAATGGCTAATAGTCTGACTCGATTTCTCAGTTTAGTTTCTGGAGTTGGCTGGTATTCCAAGGGAATTAAACTAAATTCAACGGAGTCATGATTATTTTCCCATACATCCCAGAGGTGCCATGGTAATCGTTGAAGCTGAGGATTATCGGTCTGAATCAATACCCGAATATCACGATGACGGCTTAACTCAGTTGTTAATTGATTTCTGATCTGGTCAAAGCCATCGGATCTAGAATTCAGCCATTGGTTAATATTGTTGCTTAACTCGTCAACCAATTGCTCACAGGATTTCATCGAAGAGATGTACAGTCCTTTGGGAGTTAAGCGGGGGTTTCGGTAAAAATACTCTAAATTACGATATCCTTTCTGCCAATCGGTGTATAGTTGATAAATTTCGGGGTTTGGTGCCAACCGACTCATAATTTTTCCTTCAGCTGACTTGTCTGTTGTTCCCCATGCCAAAGTGACTCGAATTCCCCTGTCTAGGTCACCATCTAGTGTTAGAATAACTACTCTATTCATTTCTATTTATTGCCGTATTTTTGTAGATTGCCAGATCCAATCACCGACAGGAGTCTCCTTGACTCTGATTGACTGACGAAAATTTGCATGTTGATGATTAGCGCTGTTACTCCCTCAGGATTTACTAGGAATTTTAATCCTAAGAATTG
Organism: Moorena sp. SIO3B2; assembly: GCF_010692525.1. Classification (NCBI taxonomy): domain Bacteria; kingdom Bacillati; phylum Cyanobacteriota; class Cyanophyceae; order Coleofasciculales; family Coleofasciculaceae; genus Moorena; species Moorena sp. SIO3B2. The sequence goes on along the minus strand of NZ_JAAHHE010000002.1, from coordinate 212,350 downwards.
TGAGTCAAGCAGCGCTTTGAGTTATGGGGGTATGGGATTTAGGCAACTAGCATACTTGATAGTATATGGACTATACCATATTTTTGAAATTATCCAGAAATATTTAAACTATCTTCACACTAATTTGAAGCCAGACTGCCGCTCTAATGGTATGCGTAGTGCTATATCAGGCTGCTGAGAAAAGCGATTGGCCGTAGGCCACGCTACCCGAACGCAAAATCAAAACACCTTTTCATAAAACCTTGTTTTTGGGCTGAATATAAATATATGGGTAGATTCAGGTAACTAGCATTGTACAGGAAAACACAAACAATGATGAACCTTCAACAAACCCAACTCTATCAACGCCTTCAGGCATTTTCCTTAGATGATCCTGATGCCAAATTTCCCTTTAGCAAGCGACTGGCTCGGGAAAATCACTGGAGTCTTAAATACACTAAGCGAGTGATTGATGAATACAAGAAATTTGCGTTTCTAGCAGTAGTAGCTGACCATCCCGTTTCCCCTTCTGATCCAGTGGATCAAGTGTGGCATCTACACTTGACCTATACCCATTCTTACTGGAATGAATTTTGCCCAAACATTCTACAAATCCCCTTTCATCATCTGCCTAGTGGTGGTGGTGCCAGTGAAAAGTCTAAATTCGACGATTGGTACACTAAAACCCTAGCCAGCTATCACTATTTCTTTGGGGAAGCACCACCATTAGATATTTGGGCACCTGCTGATCTTCATGTTAGTCAGCATGTCAATTTTGTGCGGTTAAACCCTCAGCAGTACTGGATTTTACCTAAAGTTAATTTGCCTAAAGTTAGTTTGCGTAAGGTTAGTTTAGACTCACTACCCAACTTCGGCCTCAACCAATACAGGATGGTTTTCCTATTGTTCGTCTTGGCAGTAACCATCACAGGTTGTGAGTCATTAGTCTTAGTCAATAGCGCAAACCCAATTAATTTCACAGGACTATTATTTCTCGGGTTTTATCTAGTTCTAGTAAGTGCTGCGGTGGTCTTGGCCTACGGTTTACGTTGGTATCTACAACAACCAGCTTCCGATCCTGAGGGGAAATCCATCTCTCTCGATGCCTATGAGACAGGCTATTTAGTTGGAGGTAAAGAGCGAGCTGTCGATACAGCCATCGTTAACCTTGTGCAGGGTGGACATTTAAAACCTGTGCCTGAATACCGAGGGCTAGAATTAGTAAATCCTTTGGTTTACAAAAATGATCCCCTTGAGTTGAAAATTGACATTGGTGCTAGAACTGGTCAGACTATAACTCAAATTAGAGCATCCGCTGCATCCGCTACAGACCAAATACGCGATCGCTTAACCGATCTCAATCTCTTACTTACAGAAGACCAAACCAAATCAGCCCAGCAATATCCCGCACTCCCTCTGTTTGCTGTCTTGCTCCTAGGAATCAGCAAAATTATAGTAGGCATTTCGCGACATAAGCCAGTCGGTTTCCTGATGATACTGTGCCTCATCACAGCAATCATGGGTTTGTTCTTTCTGGTTGAACCAGTAAACCGTAGTGGTTACGGCGATACTGTATTAGACAACCTAAAAGTTAAGCATCAGATGCTGGAAAATGCTCAGAATAATTCTCAAGTAGCCCTGGCATTTGCTCTATTTGGTAGTACAGTTTTGAGCCAAAATGGTCTACAAAACTTGCGAAAGGTATTTAATCCTCCCAGCAATTCTGGTAATAGCAGTAGCAGTGGCTGCAGTAGCAGTAGCTGCGGTGGCAGTAGCTGCGGTGGCGGTAGCAGCTGCGGTGGCGGCTGCGGTGGCGGCTGCGGTGGCGGCTGCGGTGGCTGCGGCGACTAAAGAGTTATAGCGGTTCCCGCGACTGTGAGGTACATCTCGATCAGCCCTACTAGGGGAAAGAAATTTGGTATGTACCTCATCTAACTACAGAATCGCTATAGTTGATCGTTATCCTTCTGTTCCCTGATGGTGCCAAAGCATGGTTTAAGAGTAGCTTTGATGATTGCTTTTGGCTGACCTTTGTTAATCACAGGAGGTGGGATGGAGTAAAGTTATTATCTTACACCATTCTCCCCTCTTTTCTTTATGAGTTTATTCTGAATTTCAAGATTAGCCGAAATTGAGATTAAAAATTGACATTATTGAATTTTTTATTTAGTATAATCAAGGATTTAAAGGCAATCAATTTTGTTCATAGGGAGATTTAGTTTGTAACAAGATTACATTCATTGCTATTCAACCCAAGAGCAAAAACGCCTAATTGAACAAGCTCAATATTGGCGATAAAAACTGATACTGCGTGATTTAAACCTGTCTGGTGGTGAGCATGTCCTAGAACTCGGTTGCGGTGTCGGAGCTGTCTTCGGAATAATTTTGGAAACTTTTCCAGATTTAAGAGTAGCTGGAATTGACCTACAGTCTACCCAAATTGAGTACGCTCATCACTATTTAAATACTCTTGGTTTCGACAATATTGATCTGTGTGTAGGTGACCTGGGGGCGCTTGTCGCCCCCCCAGGTTTTTAGAGTATGTTTACTCTTGTCTAGAGCCAACTCTCAGGCAAATGACGGAAAAACTGGGAAAGGATTATCAACGATTAAAAGCCGGTCTAGAATTTTTTCGAGGTCTTTCAAAGCAGCCAGAAAGTGCAGCAACAATTACAGTATATCGGGCTTCAGGCACACGGTAGTCAAATCACAGACTAAGAGTATCTGATCCAGGACTTACGCAGACACAGTATGTATGTTATATGTTGATCGTTATCCTTCTGTTCTCCTTTCCCTGTTCCCTGCTCCCTATTTCCTATTCCCTGCACGCAGCGCTATAATTGGCTTAAGCTTCATCTTCATTTGCCGCAATAGAAGTGAGCAGTTTGATCCTAATGAAGCCTCCCCCACCTAGCTTTGCTTGAGGTGGGGGTGTCCTATGCTATCGTTTGAGGTTACCCATAGATCACATAAGACTGCCCGACTTCTAGGCAACCGAGTAGAACTTTTGCTACTACGGTTCTCACTGTCATTTCTGCGAGTGAGTTCTTGAATAGCTCTAGCTGCAATGTTGTAACTAGCGCTTAAATCAGCGTTGTATCGTTTACCGTTACTGAACGTAGCTAGAGCGTAATTTTTCCGATCACGCCAAACTGTTCCACTACCGTCATAAGCGTTGCTAGATGTTCCTCGGGCAACTACATCACAAATCTTCCCGCCAGATTCGATCCATTTCATTTCCGTTAATTCTCGAATTATAGACTTTAACCAACCGTGGAAACGCTGTTTAAGATTAGATTTATTCTTACCACCTTTGGGCTTCCAGTTTTTTAGATATTCAAAAGCGATAACCGAAACATTATACTCAATGCTGATCTCAACAATCCCCTTAGAGACTATCTGGGCTATTTGACGGTTAATGTGGCGACATTTCCGATAAGTATTCCGGCAAAAACCTTTGTGTAACCTTCCGCCTTTACCCATCGTTTTAGACGCTTTTTTTGAGACTGATTTCAGCTTTTTATCACGACGGTCTATGTCTCTGACTGGGTGAATAAATTCACGATAAATTACAGTGCCATCGGACTCAACGACTGAAATAACAGCAGTTTTATTAATTCCTCTATCTACTCCTACTACACGATTAACTTCTTTTTTATGATTAGGTTTGCAATCAAACGGAACGGATAACCACGCTTTACCATTTCGTTGAATCAGCGACGGTTACAGCTGTTTGTTAGCTGGGATAGTATGTCGATTCCTAGTTGAAACGATCCCAACCGTTGTCCATACCCAATTTTTCCCGTTTAATACTTTGATTTGAATTTGTTCGAGGGAATCTAACCGATAACATTGACCTTGACCAAGTGCTGGATAACAGTTAGCTCCAATCGTCATTAATGGTGGCTTAGCATCCCGTCTCTTCCGTGACTGTCCACATTGCCAGTCTCTATATCTCGTTACAAAGCTGCTAACTTGCCCCAAGGAAAAAGCGATAGCAGCACGACGATAATAAGACGGCAATTTCTAAAATACTCGATTAAATATTTTATACTTAGGGTTAGGGTTTTTATTGGTTTGGTGCATTAGCCGTTCTACGGCTGTAACGGCTTCTTTTGTATCTTTGGAACCGATTGTCTCCCAATGGGTAAATAGTATTGAAGTCAAAAACTTACAGGCACGTTGATAAACAGAGATTGTCTCAGCAAACATTAATTGCTGAGGGGCACTTGGGTTAAGACTCCACTTATCGGTGCGAAGAATTTTCTGTGACTTCTTTGCTATCATGGCTACATGATAGAACATGTGTTCTTGTGGTTTCAAGCCGTCTAAGGTCTTTTTCCCATAGCGTTGGCTCGATTGAGATACATATAGTGTTTGTCACGAAGTCTCGTTATCCGGTGAGATCTGGTGATGTAGAGTTAGACATAATCGATCTCATCCATGGAATATGTCAGAAACACCGCTGCCTACTTAAAGAAGCGAAAGGTGACTTAGTTAAAAATGACCAGATCCACTTACTGATAGATTTGGCACCTGATGTATTAATAAGCAGGAAAATTAGGGAGATAACCATTTAACCATTAATAATAAGTTGTTCCTTGACCCCCACTTGAACGAAGTGGGGGAATGCGTCACAAATTTTGTTCAAAATCTCAGGAGCATGGTTAATGGCGAATCACAATCAACCATGCTCTGTAATTCTTCGAAATATCATACATTAGGCAAACCCGATTGTAAACATTGCTTTGCCACCATGTCTATATAAGTTCTCAAATTACGACATCAGAAACTGGCCAAGGAAAGAAGGATTTTGATGTCGTAATTTTATGTCAGTCTTGTTTTAGACTATCAAAGCATCGGCCTGAATCCTTTGTAATCTATCGGTTCCCGCCACCGTCAGCTAAATCTGGAGCAGGCTCATAGGTGAGAGTGGCAACAGAAGAAGGAAGGGGAAGAAATTTGGGTGTAGTTCATCCCAATGTTAACCCCTATAATAACATTTTCGAAGGAAAAAAGCAAAAGATAAAAGGCATATATAAAACTAAAAAAAAGCCATTAAAACTAAAACAAAATAATTAATGTTTTTCCACTTTTTATTGTTATTTTTTGTGGATTTTGACTATTTGATATTGCTAACAATCTACATCGTCAACCCTATACTCAAGCTATTAATTCTATGTTTACCTCAACTCTCGCCAAAGTTGGAGCAGTTTTTGCCACTGCTTCTGCTGTCATGCTAGGTTACACTTCCAACGCACAGGCTGAAATGTTGTTTGACCGGGGACTACCTACAGAAAATCTCAATAATATTTCTGGAGCAAACCGCAGTAATGTCCGTTGGGCTACAGATGCCCAGAACCAGGGCTTCTTTGGTGATGATTTCACTATCGGCAATGTAGGAGACACTTTTGTTATCGATACCATCCGCACTTGGATGGTACCTGGTATGAATATTGGTGACCCAGACAACTTGGGGGATTGGTTTGAGAGCTTGACTCTGTTGACAGGTTTTGCCGCTGAGGAGGATATTTCTCCCTTCGCCACTGCAACCTTAGACCCTAACAGTAACGTGACCAGCAACCCAGATATTACCATTACCCAAGTCCCGTACCTAGATGCTGCTGGCTCGATATACGATAACTTTGGTGATTTCGTCAATATTTGGCAAGTGGATTTCAACAATCTCAACTGGACTATCGAAGGCGGTACAACCTATAAATTCGGGGTGCGGGGTGTTGGTCGTCAGATCCCTGATTTCGATCTTTTCTATCCCTCGTATAACCATGCTTCCAACGCAGCATTGAGTGGTTCGCCCCAGGATGGCGCTGACAATCGTTACTTGCAGTTTGATGCCTCAGGTAACTTCGTTGATATCGTCGATAGCAATGGTAACGGCTGGGATAAGTCTTCGGATATTAATGTGCAGATTTTTGGCGAAGCGACTCCTAAGACTTCTGTACCAGAACCAGGTTCTGTATTAGCTTTACTGGCGTTTATTACCTTTTTAACTGCAGGTTCACCAAAGAAGCAATAGAAATCAAAGTAAGCATTCAGCCTTATGGGATCAGTTAAAGTTAAAATAAATCCCCTACCGAGGTGAGAGGTAGGGGAGCAAGGTATTGTCTTGAACGCAGACTGAGAGCTAGTAACTTGTGTCTAGAGCTTGTGTGTCTAGAGCTTGTGTGTCTAGTAACTTGTGTTTGGACAAAAACAGACTAAGCAATACTTTAATTACAATACTGTTTGCTCTGTTTGTGTCGCCAAAATGGCTCCAATTTCAAAAAAGGGAGCTTCGGAGTAGGGAAGTCGGAAGTGGAAAAAAATCCTGTATACCTCATGACTATCAGAACCGCTATAACCAGTGGGGATAAAAACAGATGCGTTCCCGTAGGGTCGGCTTTGCCGAATCGCATCCCCAAATCCCAATCATGCCGAAGCAGTACCCGAAACGCCCAAGCCAGAAGCAACTCAGTCCCCTGTACAGCCGAGCGCATTATCTGAAGCATCACAGATAGAAGCAGCACCCGAAATGACCCAACCACCAGAAGAGATTCAACCGCCAAAAGAGTCGAGCCAGCAACAGCAATGGGTGGACAGTCTAGCGCCAGACCTAGCTCAACTTTTGTCAGACGTGCGTTCGCGTAGCGTGACCTACGGTCAATCGCCCTTATTTTGCTTGATACGGCAGAGATGAATGGTGCAGATTGATTTTCAGATCACCGTTTTCATCGCGAACATAACCAAAAGAGTATTCTACCTTGATCTCGCTACCGTCTGTTTTGGTGAAAAAATACTCACCCATCGACATGGCTGTATCGCAGTGGGTAATAATTCCTTCATTCTCAAAGCGCACATTGTTATAGGGCGCAAGAGCAAAACCTTTATCTTCGCTGATGCTGCCGCGGACAAAATAAGACAAAGCCTCTTTCTCCGTGCCTCTGAACGGATCATCGCTGGCCAGTGTTGGTTTGAACAAAACCGTACCAAGATCATAAGCATAAAGCCTGTCAAGAGTACTTTGTGCTTCTGCTTGTGGGTTTTCTGCCTTGCCAATGGCGACAATGGCTTGGCCCCAGCTTTCCTGTGCAGCTAGAACATCGTTTTTTGTGACAGGATTTTCGCATGGCGCAGCCTGTGCTCTTGGCGTACCTCCAAGGTTCGTGCAACCAGCTATTGTGGTTACTGTGGATAGCATTAAAAGTGCAGAGAAATATGGTTTCATGGTGATCTTTTTATTTTATAAGACTAGGCGTAAATCTCAGTAAAGGACAAAAGTTGCCAAAAGAGCAGCGTGGGCGTAGCGCAATCGGTGCTTTTGAATAAAATAAGCTGTTCGCGCAGCGTGAGCTTTAGCTCACGGCTGTTCCCTTAGCTTGGTCTACGGCCAACGGCTGACGGCACCTCAAGTAGCGTGAGCTTTAGCTCACGGCTTAATGCCGACCTTACAGATTTCGCGATCAAGCTGCTCAATCGAGATTCAGCTGTTGAACCGATTTCAACCCCGTAGCAATACCACAAATACTCTACCACCATTCCTCTCACATAATCCCAAATACCAGGTGCTATCCATTGGAATAAGCGGCTGATTTGAACTCTGCTCCACTTGAAACCCTGGGGATTGTGACTACTCCCTGAAGGTTTACGACCATATATCATAGCAACGTCTGTATTTTACATTACATTTATAAATATTTACATTTAGGCTAAAATTGATATAATAGAACAGATTTTGCACATCTTATCGAGATCAGGAGCAACATCTATCGGGAAATCAAAAGCTGTTCAGGATTGAGCCAAAACTGTCAAGTGGTCATAACCTCTGGGAATTCTATTAGTAAATCCTAGACAGATTGATCTGAGGTTTCTAAATCCGGAACCAACAGCTCAACTGTTGAAGTCAACCATAGACAAAACGCTTACCGTCCAAACCTAGACTCAGGGTTGCTCGGTATTGAGTAATTCTAACTACTCACTATTCACTATTAACTTCTTCTGATGCCTCCAACGGATCGGTTTCGGGAGAGGTTTAGACTCGCTTTATTGAAATTGTTACGGATATCCCTACGGATTATACCTTATGAATATTACCATTATTGGTTGCGGTTATATTGGCACAGCTCTAGCAAATTTCTGGCATCACCACCAGGGTCACCAGGTGACAGCTACCACTACTACCCAAGAACGGGTAGGAAAGCTGAAGGAAGTCGCCTCACAGGTAGTGGTGATGAAAGGGGATGATGCCCAAGGGATGCAGTCGGCGCTTATCGATCAGGACACTATTGTGCTGAGTATTGCTCCGATCAGTAATCGGCAAGTTGATGCCAACCTCTACGAAGCCACCTACATCCCCACCGCTAGCAATTTGGTCGCAGCTTTAGCAAATCATCCCACCGTGAAGCAGGTAATTTACCTAAGTAGTTGCGCCGTATACGGTAACCAAGAAGGGGCATGGGTAGATGAAAATTCTCCTATCGTTCCAGCTAACGACCATGGTCGGGTTTTGTCTTTGACCGAACATATTCTATTAGGAGCAAGCAGTGATGATCGTAATGTCTGTATCCTGCGCCTTGGGGGGATTTATGGTCCCGGTCGTGAGTTAAGCAAGCGGTTTGAGCGACTGGCTGGCACGACGCTTCCTGGCAGTGGCGATAACTTTATTAATTGGATTCACCGAGACGACATTGTTCAGGCCGTGGAGTTTGCCCGACGAAATCGTTCCCAAGGTATCTACAACCTAGTTAACGACATCAAACTCACGACGCGGGAGCTGACTGATCAAATATGCGATCGCTACCATCTTCCCAAAGTGTTATGGGATTCCTCACAACCTAGCTTCCGAACCAATAACGCCCGTGTCCATAATCGGAAGTTGAAAGTTGCTGGTTATGAGTTGATTCATGCTCAAACCCTGATTTAAGCAATGCCTAATAATGTGAACTATAATCTAGAAGGTGACTAGCTTTTTCTGAATAAACCTTACCGAAATTAACCCATAAATTACCAGAATACTGTATTTATAATTTTGGAAAAGTTTCGTTATTAATTCCCGCGCCCCATTAAACCTTGTTGGGTGGAATCAATTTTTTTAATACAATCAATCTCCGTTGATTGGAGTGCATCTCACTTTTGCAAAAATACGACCATTTAAGTAAAAAAGTTGCAAGCTTGATCTTCCTCCTTTACTGTAATCACAATCACCTTAAGATAGAGCAAAACTTGCTTTCTGATTTCTTTCAAAAGCCGTTCATAGTTTGAATTGTAATTTATTTTAAAATCTTTTCTTTAAATACTTCGGCTAAATTTTTTAGAGATAGGTTATAGTACAGCTGATTATAATTTTTGAAAAGGTTTTTTTCTGCTTCTGTCTTGGGTTGATCTTTTATAGCAGTCGAAGTAAAGCTTAAGACATCTTCTGCTCCCTGCTCCCTGCTCCCTGCTCCCTGCTCCCTTTCAACCAAAAGACTATGTCCTAAACTATACTTCCCTTGCTATACTTTGTTAATATCTTGAATGCAGGTTTGAAAAAACGGCTTAGTACTTTCATTTTAAAGTTTCAAATAAGGCTGACCATCACTATCTTTGCCAGCAATAAAATTGTGATATATTGCTTCAGATAAAGTTTCGTTTTCGATTTCCATAAAATGCTGGCAGAGTGCAGAGAGAAAAATCGTTAAAGTAGTGAGTCGTTGTTGACCATCAACAATCTTTAATTCTTGTGATTTGTCCTCCCCAACTAAAACAAGAGCACCTATAAAATGTTCTTCATGGTGAAACTCATGATTGTCTATAATCTCAATATTCGAGATTATATCTTCCCACAACTCATTAACTTCGTCTGTTGACCAAGAATATTCTCTCTGAAATCTAGGAACAATATACTTTTTGTTAGCGGCAAAAATATCATTAATTGTTCTAGTATATGCATGAAGTTCCATGAGTTATGATCTTGATTTTAACTAAAAAACAACATTAGTAGGGATATAGCAGTTTTTAATTGGGTGATTTACACAAACAAGTTCAGAATTTTAGGAAACAGGTAACAGGAAAAAAATCCTGTGTACCTCATAGGTATGATAACCGCTATCTCTCTGATTGTGATCAGAAGATACAACCTTAGTATTACCAAAAAATTTTGTTTTAACAACAAGGTGTAAAAAGCATTTTACCCGATCAACCATCAACCATCAACCATCAAGCTTCCAACCTTTTAATCTGTCCTGCTTGTACTGAAAGAATCTGAGACGAATTCAGCCATTGGGAATCAAAGGCTCCCAAGTGAGTAGTGGTAATTAAAGTCTGAAACCGATCCTGAATAGCATCCAACAGCAAATTTTGCCGATTCAAGTCTAATTCAGCTAATACATCATCGAGTAGCAACAGAGGTGCTTCTCCTACCACCTCTTCAATCAGCTTCAATTCTGCTAACTTGAGCGCTAATACCAACGTTCGCTGTTGACCCTGAGAACCATAGGACTTGGCTGGGGTCTGATTAATGGTAAACTGTACTTCATCCCGGTGAGGACCAACTAGGGTTCTCCCTTGATGAAATTCAGGAAGGGAGTACTGTTGGATTTTCTCCAAAAAAGCCTGCTTGACTAGATCTGGGTCATCTTTGGAAAGACTGACATTAGGGGCATAGGTAATATCCAATACCTCTGTCTTGCCACTAATACTAGCGTGCCATGCTTGGGCTAAAGGAGCTAATCGTTTTAGCATTCTCTCTCGACGGCGGGTGACTCGTGAGCCAGCGGTAGCCAGTTGGGCATCCCACAACCCTAGCTCGGCATTGTATTGCTTGGATACCGATGCATCAACTTCCCCTTCTTGTTGAAGTTTACGGATTTTTTTCAGCAAAGCATTGCGCTGTCGCAATACTTGGTTATATTGCTGCAAAATGTAAGCATAAATTGGTTCGAGCTGAGTCAGAATCGAATCGAGCCAGGCGCGACGCCGTTCTGGTGCTCCTCGCACTAGTTCCAAATCTAAGCTAGAAAACTGTACCGCATTCAGAATACCTAAAAAGTCCAACTGCCGACGTAAGGATTCTTGATTGAGAGCAACAGTACGTCGTCCTTGAGTGCGCAAGGTTAATCCTAGTTCTACTGAACCATAGGTTCGTTCTAGAGTAGCCCGAATCTCCGCAATGGGAGTAGTTTCTAAGACCAATTCGCGATCGCGTACTGACCGATGACTCTTGAGGGTAGAGAGCAACTCTACTGCCTCCAGTAGATTCGATTTCCCCTGAGCATTATTACCCAGCAAAATTGTCTTGGGAGCATCGAAGTTGACCAGGCAATCTCTGTAGTTACGAAACTGTCGCAGGTGTAGGCTCTTAAGGTACATCCATTTAAGGTTACAGGTTGGGGGTTAGCAGGTTAGTAGGTTAGCAGGTTGAAGGTTAACAGGTTGAAGGTTAACAGGTTGAAGGTTAACAGGTTGAAGGTTAACAGGTTGAAGGTTAACAGGTTGTTCCCCCAAGGCGTCCCTTATAGGGTAGGTTAGCTGGTTGAAAGTGAGCAGGTTCTAGGTTAGCAGGTTCTAGGTTAATAGGTTAACAGGCTTAAGATTAGAAGTTTGATCTGAACTTAAAAAAATATCTAACCGTCCAACCAGCTAACCTTCAACCTTCAACCAGCTAACCTTCAACCTTCAACCAGCTAACCTTCAACCTTCAACCTTCAACCAGCTAACCTTCAACCTTCAACCAGCTAACCTTCAACCAGCTAACCTTCAACCTTCAACCTTCAACCAGCTAACCTTCAACCAGCTAACCTTCAACCTTCAACCTTCAACCAGCTAACCTTCAACCAGCTAACCTTCAACCAGCTAACCTTCAACCTTCAACCAGCAACCTACCAACCTACCAACCGGCTAACCTTGAACTTTTCCCTTGCTAGACCAACGAATAAATAATTTCTCCAGCTCAACCCAAACAAATAGTGAGGTACTAAAGCCAAGACAGACAGCGAATTCCATGATAGTCAGAGGCTCAGTACCAAAGAAGTCTTGCAAAAAGGGTACATAGACCAGTAACAGCTGTAAGAGAGTAGTTACAGTAACTGCCAACAGCAAATAAGGGTTAGAGAATGGGTTTAATTCCAGAGTAATGCGTTTGTTGGAGCGGACTGCCAGGGCGTGACCCATTTGAGCAATACATAGGGTAGTAAATACCATTGTCTTCCAGTGAGGGAAGTATCCATAGGCGATTGCCATTAAGGTAATGTTGAAAATGGCAAAAACAATACCAATGCGCACCATATAAGAGCCCAACCCTCTGGCAAAAATACTTTCCCGAGGACTAAAAGGCGATCGCTTCATCACATCGGGTTCTGCTGGTTCCACAGCTAGGGCAAGAGCGGGTAAACCATCAGTGACTAGGTTCATCCAGAGAATTTGTAAGGGTGTGAGGGGAACATCTGGTAGTCCCATGATCGGGGCTGCAGCAATAGTCAATACCTCACCGATGTTACTGCCCAGGATGTATCTAATAAAGCGACGAATATTGTCATATACTGTCCGACCTTCTTCTGTGGCAGCAACAATGGTGGCAAAGTTGTCATCTAACAGCACCATATCGCTGGCTTCTTTACTGACATCGGTTCCCGTAATTCCCATCGCAATACCAATGTCAGCTTGCTTGAGAGCGGGTGCATCATTCACCCCATCTCCAGTCATGGCAACAAATTTACCCCGACCCTGGAGTGCCTGAACAATTCTGAGTTTGTGTTCAGGAGCAACACGAGCATAAATGCTGACTTGGTCTACCTGTTCCTCTAGATCGACCTGGGAGAGCTTTTGTAACTCCTGACCAGTCAGTACCTGATCACCATGATTAGCAATTCCCAAATCCTGGGCAATCGCTCTAGCGGTAAGTTTGTGGTCTCCAGTAATCATAATCGGACGAATTCCAGCATTCCGGCACCGCTGAACTGCTTCTAGTACCTCTGGGCGTGGAGCATCCAACATTCCCACTAACCCCAACCACACCAACCCTTGCTCTAAGATTTCATGGTCTGCTTCTGGAGCTGATAAGCGATCTAGGGACTTATAGGCAAAACCTAGCACTCGCAAACCAGCCCCTGCCATTTGGTTATTCTGTTCCAAAATCTGTTGCCGCTGCTCTTCTGTCAAGGGTTGACACCCTAGAGTTCCTGCTGCTCTGTCATCATGATGTACTGATGAAGTACAATGCTCTAACACCAATTCTGGAGACCCTTTGGTCAACATCATGTAACGGGTCAGTTGTGGGTTCTCGGTTGTTCGCGTAGCCTGGCCGAAAGGCCAAGGTTGTTCGCCTTTGGTGTTCGAGTAGGGCAGGTTAGCAGGTTGAAAGGGATCTGGAGAACTATCCCACTGACAAATCACACTCATACGCTTGCGCTCAGAGGAAAAGGGAATTTCATCCACACGGGAATACCTTTGACTCAGGGGTTCCTTATCCACACCCCCTTTACCAGCCAGAGCAATTAATGCTCCTTCTGTGGGGTCTCCTAAAATCTTCCACTCCCCCTGTTCATACTGCAAGATCGCATCATTACACAGAGCACAAGCTAGAAGTAGGGGTTCGAGTTCGGGATACTGTTCTGTAGCAATGGGCTGATTGTCTAGGAGAAATTCCCCTACAGGTTCATAACCATCCCCAGTCACCTGAATACTATAGTTGAGGGTATCCACCCGTTGCACAACCATTTTGTTTTGGGTCAGGGTACCAGTTTTATCAGAACAAATGGTAGTCACACTTCCTAAGGTTTCCACAGCTGGTAGTTTGCGAATTAGAGCATGACGGCGTACCATTCTCTGGGTTCCTAGGGCTAAGGTAACAGTCACCACAGCTGGCAAGCCTTCTGGAACTACAGCCACTGCCATACTTAAAGAAACTTCTACCAGTTGTTGGAACACACTCAAGTCCCAACCGCTTACGCCCAAGCCAATGATAATTACTAGTGCTACTAGCAACAGCGAACCGGTTACCAAGACTTTTCCCAGCTGAGACATGCGCTGTTGCAGAGGTGTCGGTTCACTTTCCACCCCTTGTAGCATCTGGGCAATTTTCCCCAGTTCCGTATTCATCCCAGTACCAGTAACTAGGACTTTACCTCTGCCTTGGACAACTTCAGTTCCCTGAAAAACTAAATTAATGCGATCGCCTATGGGAGTATCTTCTGATAGCTCCACCTCTACGGTTTTATTGACAGCATTAGCTTCCCCAGTCAGTGCGGATTCTCTGACCTGCAAATTCGATGCCTCGATTAGCCTACCATCTGCTCCAACTTGTACCCCAGCTTCCAGCAACATGATGTCCCCTGGAACAAGCTGTGGACTGTCTATCTCTAAGGTACGACCATCCCGCAACACTCGTACCTTAGGAGATGCCATACTTTTCAGGGCTGCTAGGGCTTTTTCAGCACGGCTTTCCTGGAGATACCCGAGGATGCCATTGAGAATCACGATTGAGAGGATAGCAATCGTATCTTTGAAGGGGAATTCACTCGCCTTTTCTGAGGCTTGTTGCAGATTGATCAGATCTAAAATCCCGGAAACTATCGCTACTGCAATCAGCATCAGCAGCATGATGTCCTTGAATTGATCAAGGAACATTGCCCAGGAACTGCGCTTTGCTTTTTCCTCTAACTGATTTAAGCCATAGTATTCCAACCGCTGTGATACCTGTTGAGAGGTCAAACCGACTTGAGGGTCACAGCCGGATTCTGCTAGAGAATTTTCGACAGATTGGTTGTACCACGCTTTTAACGGGTCAGGCAATAAATTAGAATGGGTCAATGGATTCACCGGGAATGTTTGCTTTTAGATGATATTCATTCGATCATAAAAATTTCCTAGGAAGTTTGTAAGCATTCAGCCGTGAGCTTTTAGCTCACGCTACTTGAGGTGCTGTCAGCCGTCAGCGGTGAGCTTAAAACAAGCTATCCGGCTGACGAGTTCAACGGACTGCCAAAGACTATCAATTCCTGGCCGAAAGGCCAGGGAACTGAAATTAAACGAATGCTTACCTCTTTCATTCAAAAGCACCTCAAGTAGCGTGCGCGTAACGCATTAGCTGATAGCACCTCAAGTAGCACCATCTGTAGCGCATTAGCTGTTCACGAACCGTGCGCGTAGCGCATTAGCTGATAGCTTACGGGAGTTTGGAAACCAAGACTATAATCGAATCTAGCGGAACAAAATAGCACCCGATGCAGCAATTGAAGATCTGTTGTTCAAAGTCTGTATTGTTAAGATAGCGAGTTGCCGCTAATTATAGTAATTTAGTCCGTATTTGATCAGGTTTTATATCAAATCCGGATAATTGCCCACAGTTACGATATCTAGAGAAAATCTTTTTCTCCCTGTACCCCTGCGCCCCTGCGCCCCCTGCTCTTTTCACCAGGAAGTATGGGTATTCAACTGGATTTGATATTATTCACTGTTAACGCTCAACGGTTGCCCATTAACCTTAATCGTCAGAGTTTAAATAGTTTAATATTGATAGCGAACATTGAAGTAGAAGCCCTCATCCTGGGCATTGTTACTGCGATCATCCAATTCAAGCAGAGGAATGCCATAGTCAAGTCGCAGATTAAGCCCTGTCACTGGTTGCACAATTAGCCCTAAGCCAATACCCGCTAAAAACCGCTGTGACGGTAACGTATTAGGATTATCAGGGTTATTCCATACATAACCCATGTCGAAAAACGGAATTAGTTGTAATGCGGGGTCATCGTCTACGTCTCGATGTAAAGTTATACGGTCTTCTATAGAAAACCGTACTCCATTGTCCCCTGCTCTGATATTTTGACGGTAGCCCCTCACCGATTGACCACCGCCAAGTAAAAATTGTTGGGGAGGCAATAGGCTATTGGGGGTAAGCTGAACCTCGGTTCCCATAATTAAGAAATTATCCTCTGAGAGAATCTGTAACCGCTGTACTTGACCTACCCAGCGAAAAAAGCGTCCATCAGGTATAGGATCGGGGTTGATAGTGGCATCAAACCACCCAGTTCCGAGACTCAAAAGCGATCGCAAAAACCAAGTTCCCTCCAAATCCCGACGTAGATACTCTTGTTCAAACTTAATCACGCTCAGGGTAGTCGAGCCATCTTGATCTGGACCAAAGCCAAACCCAAGAGGCTCATCACCCAAAAAAGTCTGACCATCTCTGTAGCTGAATCCTAGAGACAGAGCAAATTCTTCCCGAGGTGTGCGGTACAACGGTTGACGAAATCGAATTTCATATAGCTCAGATTCTCCCTCAATATCAAAAACATTGAATGGTGCTTGAGTCACCCGATTACGGTCGATCACTGTTCGCAGTTCTAAGGTACCATTTCGGGGATTGAGGGGAAAGCGATAGCCAAAATCAAAAATATTAGACCCGCCAGTGGTCGAACGGCGATAAGTGAAGGAAATTTCATCCCCATTGCCAGTTAGGTTGAGATGGCGAAGATTAAAGCTGATTCGTTCAGAACCAATACTAGGAGGTGAGTAATTATCAACCCCTACACTTCCTTTGAACGGATTAGCTTCCACAACACGAACAATCAGAATGCTCTGTCCTACTTTTGTTCCTTTGCGGAGGCTCGCTTCTATACTTTCCAACTTTGGGTCAAGCCGTAACAATCGTAATTGTTTTTCCAAATCAGTAGTATTGAATGGTGTTCCGGTACCCAACTGGACACGGCTGCGGATATAGTTGGGATTGAGGCGGCGTGTTCCTTCAACTTCGATCTTTTCTATACCCCCTTCTATAACACGGATTGTAACAATGCCCTTGGTAATGTCAATCGTTTGCTCAGCAAGAAGAATTGCTCTAGTGTTAATATAGCCCTGCTTGAGGTAAAGGGTAGTAATAGCATCCGCGACTTCTCTTAGTTGCTCAATAGTCAGGGAGCGTCCTTGATAGGGTTGTATAATCAGCTTAAACTGCTCTGGTGAAAAGATGGTGCTACCAATGACTTCAATTTTATCAACTTGAATGGTTTTAGAGTCCAAAGCAGTTAGTCTAGCAGGTGTAGTGGCTTGAGTTTCTAGTATAACTGGTCCAACTGAATCTGATAGTATGGGCGCTAATAGTTCAGCTATCTGATTTTGATAATTTCCATCAACCAATTTTACTGACTCCTGAGCGGTTTTATGCTCCTGCTGCTTAAGCAGAAGTTTACTTGCTCTTAGAGATCTATGATTGCTTGGCAAAGAAGTTAGGGTTACTGCTAGGGCATCATTACAACTGGTACAGGCAATTATTAAATACAACGGTGTAAATTTATTTGATATGAATTTATTTAAGAAATACTTTATAAGCACAATTTGAATTAACATCTGATGCCAAAGCAATCCGATCTTCGAGCGCATCGGGTTTTTTATTCTCCTTGGGTGGGGATATCTAGGGATTTTGGGTGACAACGAATGGTCCAAACGTAAACGCCACTAAAAAGCCTAACCCTGATTAGTTCAAAAATTCCAAAAAACTATCACCATCGTCTATCGCAGTTATAGCTTATATCAAATTCGTTTAATTACCCATAATCAAAATCTCTACCCTGTCTGACCGTGTGGTGGTTTTTCCGGTGTCAGTCTAACCTGTGGGTATTCAACAGGTCCGACCCGTGGCGAATTTAATAATTAGATGCGGAAAGCGCACCTAACGGACTTGAGATGAGTTGTTATTCTCTTCAAACCACTTGCGATCATAACCAATTAAGCACACTTGAGGTGCGACCCGTGGCGAATTTAATTCTTAATGGTAAGAGCGCACCTATTGACTTTTGGCAAAAAAATCCCCCGGCTAGTGTCGGGGGAACTCCTTAGAAGTATGAAGTGTGAATTCTGAGGTTATTATAGGCCAATGCTGCTTCTTGAACTATAGCAATCCTAAATAGGTTGTGCTAATTTTATCCAAACGTGATTCTTGCTATACCTGGGTTTCAAGCCCTTGACTTGCCACAACTGATTTAAGGTCGCTATATAGCGTTTATCACAGCTATGAGGTACAGATATTTTTTTCCTTATTACCTATTCCCTGTTTACTGTTCCCTTCACCATGTAAAAGCTGGTTTGGCTTACCCCACCCAACTTCTAAAGTATGGGTGAATAATGATGGGTGGGGAGTATACTCAACAATTGTGTTCAATTGCACACGAGATCAGTATGGCATGATTGCGTCTTGCAGATGAACTTCATATGGATTGAGCGAGTTTCCTTGCCATGCGCTGACACTACCATGATTGGGTAGTCAATTAGGACATCCTGGAAAGACATCTGCAAGCGGAAGGTCCCGTCTGGGTTAATCTTGACTGGACGTCCATCAATAGTAACGGAAGCATCAGGATCGATGCTTCCGTGAATAATTAGCTCTTCATTTGCCACTAAGGACAATTCGGGAGAACGAGCGGGGGGAGCAGAAGCATTGAAACCAGCTCCCGACATGTTTGGAGAAAGCCACTTACCAATACCCGAAGGGAAAGGATTGGAACTTATTGCTGACCTTGGTGCTTGCTCCATAGAACTATAAACAGAATCAGCTACTGCCTGAGCTTCCCCAGATTGAGTTATGCCAAAGATTTCCCCATAGATAGGTCGATCAGGAATTTCCGAGCTACTCCCATTAGCTGTCTGGCTAGGCGGCACAAGTTTTAGGACAGTCTTACCCTGTAGATTATCATCCCAGTTGACCGTGACGAATTGGTCTTCCATCCATTTAGAGGGATAGGCAGGGGGAACATGGATAGGTGCTGAACGGGCCAGAACTAGCCATTGACCATCTTCACAGCGATAACCAATCTCAACTAAATAATCGCGATCGCTAACTGGCATGGGTAGATACCATTCTCGCGCTAGCTCATCACAGGGATATTCTTGGATACTATGGGGACTTTGATAATCCAGTTTGATTGCGGTAACATCATAGAGCCTTAGAGCGAGTTGTTGACCTCCCTGAGAGCGCAGTTCTTTTTTATGTTCATTGGGAATATCCCAATAAGCATAAGACCAATGTGGATCACGAGGCATTAGCACAATCCGGCTTTCACCATAACCTTCTGGTAGCTCTGCTAATCCCTCATCAACAGAAACTAGACTATCACTAGTCGGCTCTTGTTGAGCTAATTCAAACTGGCTTGATTCCTCCTTTGCTTGTGCCTCAATTATCGGCGATGGAGTGGTAGACCTTTTGTGACGTTCTATTGCTTGAATTTCCGCCAATAAGCGTTCTTTACGCATTCTACTGTATCGATATATACCATATTCACTCGCAACTCTACGTAATTGCCGTAGAGTCATTTCTTCTAGGGGAGTTCCTTCTTTTGCCATGATTTCTGTTCTATACGTTGTTAGGTTGCCTGATAGATTACTGATGTCAATCTTGAGGTGCGACCCGTGGCGAATTTAATTCTTAATGCGGAAAGCGCACCTAATTAAAAAAAGTTTTGGTTGCTATGAAACTTACCTAAAGGTCAGACCTGACTAAAGTTTTTATCCTTCTTGATTCCCAGACTTTAATGGAAATTGCCCGTCTACCCTTGCGACATTTCAGTGATTTTTTATACCAACAATATGTTCAAGTCAGCCATCTATAATTTGGTGAAATACTAACAAACCAGCATTTTTATGGGATCCTCTGATCAACTATATATAACAAGGAATTTTTGGGTCAGGTCAAGGGGTAAATAAGCCGATTTTCGGTAAATTCACGCATTTACCAGAAAATCGGGACTCAAAATGTCATGAAATTATCACATCACTCCTCAGGTGCGACCCGTGGCGAATTTAATAATTAGATGCGGAAAGCGCACCTAAGGACTCAGTCATCAATATTATCAAGTTAGGCACCATCAGTGATCCGTATCCAAGAAGGATGAAGCCCTGATCTACTTATCCTTGACACTCTTCATTAATCATTTATCTCTTAGCCTTAATGAGGATAAGCAAGACTATTTGGCTGCTTTCCTCAAGGGTGAGCGAAGCGTGGCAAGGCAAAGCTAATCGCATCATCAATAATCAACAGGAATAATCATTACTTTTCCATTTTCTTTTCGACAGGAATTGACTGGTCAGATATGTTTCTAGTTATCTTACCATCCAACCCTTAATTAACCACTGACCCCCTTGGCGTACTAAGTCATACTTGACTCTTAAGTTGTCATTACTCGAAGCTGCCGGACTCAACATACCATCTTGATATACCTTTGCTTGCTCTTTCACCGCAGCATCTATCACAGCTTGATTAGGATTCGATGTGCTAGTCTCAACTGAGTTAATTTTGACCGTGTGCTTGTAGATCCGGTAATAGTTCTTGGTTTTAGCCGCTTTAGCACTTTTGAGCCAGACAGACAGAGCTGGCTCAGCTAAGATTTTACTAAGTTGCCCTACTTCATGTTTTGGTCCAAAAGCAAGTTTTTTAGTATTTAACCAGGTTTCGATGAGTTGCTGAGCCGTTTCTTGATTTAGAGGACCACTCGGAGCGATCAGCCCACTGCCTGTCGGAGGAATCGGGACTGGAGGTTGGTCAAGCTGAACAAAAGGTTGTTCTCCCTCTAACGGTGGTTTTGAAAAACTTTTGAGAGCTTTATTGAGCAACATCAGCAGGATACCCAGTCCTAGCAAACTTAAAAGACTCAGGAAAATCAGACGTCTTAGTTTAGCCCCTGGTTGGAATCGCTCTGGTGAAGGTTCCATACGATCAGGGGATGAATGATTCAGACTGCTCCGCTGACTTGAGGAGTCTTTGACCAAAGAACCGCCTCTAGACCACCCACCTGAGGCGGTTGAATTGTGACTATCCAGGGTTTTGCCTGACTTCCCACCACCCAGAAAGCTACCTAAGGACTGACGCCTACGACGCCGTCCATGACTCCGCAAGCCTGTGGTTTTTGACTCTAAGTCCTGAGAGGTTTGTGGTTCTGAGCCATTTGATGAGTGGGATATCCCTTGAGCTGTAGGCAAAGTTGATACCCCATTAGTGGTGAAGCGATCGCTATTGACTCGGCTTTGACTAACACCGTTTGCCAACGCCCCACTTGGCCACCTTGACCCCACCGTTACTGGTTCTGCCGTTGTCTGTGAGCCTTGGCCATTGCTTAGTCTATCTTGCCCCAGGATGCTTTTAGAAGAGCCTACCGTTGCATAGGTGGTTGTTTGGGAAGGTACAACCGTCCACTGATTGCTAGTTTCCTCAGATGAATCTGGTAAATTTTCTAGATAGGCTTGTACTTGCTGATCAGCAAAGTATTCCTTCAAAGACACCTTCTGATTGGCCAGATCCCGGAAGTGGGGAAATACAGATTCTTGTAGCCAACGCTCTCCGTAGAGGCATAATCCTGGCAATAAGTCTGGGGAATTTTGAGAATGTTCCCGAATGAAAGCTAGGGGTTCGTATTCCTGGCTCAGTTCCAAGGCACGACTGGCTTCTTCCGTTTGGCCGAGAAGCAGAGCACAAACCCCTTGTTCTAGGTGAACATCCTGCCGCTTACCCAAACGCATCAGCATTTTCTTGGCACGAGCAATCAAAGCCGGTTCTCTGTGGGCAAATCCCCTTGCTAGTAAGGCGTAAACAGCTAGGTATGTAGCAACAGCTGAAGGACGTCGTGCTTCAGCTTCAAATAAGGTTTGCTGTTGGTTGGAGGTAAGATAGCCTCGCAACTGTTGGATAAAGCGTAGAAAGTCATCAATCCCTAAACCAGATTGATCATTACCAGTGCCATCGATCCCTCGACGCTCCTGTAACATTTCTTGGAGCAACCGCAAGCCTTTGCGCCGCTCAATGGCTTTTTCTTCTGGCAGGGCTAATAATTCTAAAATCCGATAAGGGCGAAGTTTATAGAGGTCTGCTTGGATTTCCCCTCGAACACTCGGAAATAAGCCTTCTTGTAGGAGTAATTGTTGTCCAGTTTCTAGGGACATAGCTGCGTTTTCATACTCCCCTTGCTGCCATTCCTCTCGACCTAGCTCTAAGCAGGCAATAGCTAAGGTCAAAACCACGTCGGGTTGAACAAGTTGGGGATCCCCCAATTTCCCCTGACTTAATCCAACGCTGTCACCTTTTTCCAGTAACGGTTGCGCCAGTTTTAGAACCAGTTCGTATTCCCCAAGTTCTTGAAGAATCAGTAAGCTTCCGAGTAATTGGTCGTTATCAATCTCAATCGTAGGAGTGTGAGCTTCGACGGTTTCACCTGTTACTGTTTGATTAGTACCAGGAGCACCCGCCACTGATGGGTGTTGCTCTTGGAGTTGATAAGCTTTGGCAATCAAGCCAGCATCGTACTCCTCTCTTGTTTCAGGGTCACTCAAAACCCCGTAGGCTTTTTCAAGGAGTGTTTTACGAGAGGCTATTGCTGCTTCCGAATACTCTCGGCGCGGTAGTTGTAAGGTACGATCACGATAGGCTTGGCTGAGCTGTTGGGCTGTAGCCTGAATCGGCAATCCTAATATGCGGTAGTAATCGAGCGGAATGCGCACGGTTCACTTCCCCAGCTTTTCGAGCAACTGAATGAGTTGATGATAGCCCATATCGTACTCCCTAAACTGGCTATAGCTATTTATCTGTCACTTTAAAAGACACAGTATCGCAGCTAACCGGTTTTGTCGAGTCGCTAAATACTATTTATTTTAGCAACTGGATCATCTCCTGTGAAGTACCCCAACCTGCAACGCTCACGGTTGGGGCAAACCACTCTCAGGTCAATTCAGGGACGGTCTTATTCGTCTTTTGGGCTTCCCGCGCGCGTCCCCGACGCCTCAAAAAGCCGCGCTAATTTTGGTCTTACTCAGCGTCCACAGGCAGACATCCGCCTTCTATCGACGTATACTTTTACGACAGACAAGTCTTGGAATTACAGCACTGTGGCTAACCAGCCGGGGCTTGTCTCTTTCCTGAGCTCCGCGCTTTACTTTGTATACCTCCAGGTCTAAAAACTGATAGTATATTAGACCGTTTATAAGGTAGCCTTTTAGTCGGTCAGGCGGCTCAGCGACCATCTTCATTTTAGCACGAATCATCACAAGTTATCGTCTCGCTATCCATCCCGGATACGAAACCTGATTGTTGGGTCGCCTTATTACAAAAGCGCCGTTACCTTTTATGCATATCCTGCCGACGCTCAAGCCGCGACCCTACCTTACGGTAACTTCAAGCCCACCTTGGAAGAAGGTGGGTAATTCCGCGAGTTTTGTTAATTAACTTTTACTAAACTAAACAGTATTGATTGTCAAGCAGTAGTGTGATTCTCACTCAACTCAACTTGACCTAACTATTCGCTCTAGGCTTGACCTAAAAGAGAAATCCTAAAAGAGAAATCCTGTAGGCTTGAGTGAAACTTTATGATAGCTTTGCTTAAATTGGCTAAACAAGTAGTTTGGCGAAATGCCAGTATAGTGTTGCGACAAGTATAGGACAAATTAATGGCTCAGGAAAGAACTTTACCTAAAGTAGAGGATTACAGCCCCATTACCAGCGCAGAAGGATTACTCCTTTACGAGGATATGATGCTCGGGCGCTTGTTTGAGGACAAATGTGCTGAAATGTACTATCGGGGCAAAATGTTTGGTTTTGTCCACCTCTACAACGGTCAAGAGGCAGTGTCAACAGGAGTCATCAAGGCGTTGCGTATTGGTGAAGACTTTGTTAGTAGCACCTATCGTGACCACGTCCATGCCTTAAGTGCAGGAGTGCCAGCACGGGAAGTGATGGCAGAGTTATTTGGCAAAGCCACAGGCTGCAGCAAGGGGCGCGGTGGTTCAATGCATATGTTCTCACAAGAACATAATCTCCTGGGAGGTTATGCCTTTGTAGCTGAGGGGATTCCCGTGGCCACGGGTAGTGCTTTCCAAAGTAAATACCGTCGCGAAGCCTTGGGTGATGAGAGTTCTGATCAAGTCACCGTTTGCTTTTTTGGTGATGGAGCTTGCAATAATGGTCAGTTCTTTGAATGTTTGAATATGGCAGCCCTTTGGAAATTGCCCGTTATCTATGTTGTGGAAAACAACAAGTGGGCAATTGGGATGGCTCATGAACGGGCAACATCCCAGCCAGAAATTTACAAAAAAGCCAGTGTATTCGGTATGGCTGGAGTAGAAGTCGATGGCATGGATGTAATGGCTGTCAGAACTGTTGCCCAAGAAGCGATCGCTCGGGCTCGTGCAGGAGAAGGCCCAACCCTTATTGAAGCCCTGACCTACCGCTTCCGAGGTCACTCTCTGGCTGATCCCGATGAACTCCGCTCCAAAGAAGAGAAGGAATTCTGGTTAACTCGTGATCCCATTAAAAACATGGCAAGTTACCTGACAGAAAATCATCTAGCTACTCCCGAAGAACTCAAAGCCATTGAGAGCAAAATCCAGGAAGTCATTAATGATGCAGTTGAGTTTGCCCAAGCCAGTCCTGAACCTGACCCTAGCGAACTACATCGCTATGTTTTTGCTGAGGATTAGTTAACTGAACTAGGAAGTGTGAACTATGAAATACTTCACGCTTTCTTAGTCACGGTCTCAATCCTAGGAGTGCCATCGGTTTCTACCCAGGCAATGTAGGTGATACCGTGACCCAAGGCGTATGCTCTAATTTGTGCTGGTGAGCGTCCCCCTAAATCCATCTCTACCCTGACCAAATGCTCAGAATCTCTAAGTTTCTGGGCATAGGTAAAAGCTACCGCCTCAGCCTCGGGAAATTCTGGCACCACTAACCAATCACTAGCTGGTGTCCGACTGGGTAGTTGATTACTCGACAGTAAGACATAATGAAGGTCTTCTAGGTTGAGGCAAAAACCAATTCCAGGGTAGGTTTCTCCTTGAGGATGATATAGACTCAGCAATTGATCGTACCGCCCTCCCTGGCCTAAAACTCGGCTAGAGCCCTCGCTACTACTGACTACTTCAAAGACAATACCAGTGTAATAGTCAAAGGTTTGTACTAAGGTCAGGTCAAGAACAATCGGTAAGGGGCTAGCGGAACTACTATTTAAAAGTTCCACCAGGGATTTGAGATTGCTCACAATCTCGTGTTCTGATGAGTCTAAATCCAAGCTGGCAACCTTTTGCAAAACATCAGCAGGGTCTCCCCTCAGGTCAAAGAGAAACAATGCCCGCTCTCGTAATTCTGGGGATAGGGGTAACGTTTCTAGGCTAACACGGTCAAGATAGGCAATGGCTTGACGAACCTTGTCTTGCATAGGTTTGGGGAAGGGAGACAAAAGCGATCGCGTTAGCCGAGCTTCCCCCAAAATCAGGTGCCACTGCTGCAACCCTAAATTATTAAGACAATCGGCTAGCAACAGCAGAATTTCCCCATCTGCCAACAGCCCACCAACTCCCAATAATTCTACTCCCGACTGGTAAAACTCTAGTTGACGTCCGTGGTTACCTATAGTTGGTCTGCGAAATACATTGGCATTGTAATAGAGTCGCTGGGGTAAGGATAGGCAGGCTTCACTATTACTGCCAGCAATACGAGTGACCATTGCTCTGGCTATGGATGCCGTTAATTCTGGACGTAGCCCCAGCGTTCCTTCCTCAGCATCGTGCAACTGGATGACCGTGGAACGTTCGACAGCTCCTCCTGCCATCAAGGTATCCAACCATTCTAGAGTTGATGTGATAATCCGGTGATAACTCCAGCGGTGAAATACTTGCTGTAAGTGGTTAGCAATCCAGCGTTTTTGGGTAACTTCTAGGGGGAGTAAATCCCTTGCCCCTGGGGGTGGTTGATGAATCATTACTTTTTCTTTCCACCAAATAAACCACCAAATAAGCCACCACCAGATTTATTGGACGGTTTCCCTTTAGCTGCTTCAGGCGAAACCTTTGGCTGGCTACCGGCACTTTTCGGGGTTAATTCATTTAGAATCTGTTTCGCCTTCAATGCTTTTTCGTTCTGAGGGTTCAATTGCAACGCCTTATTAATGTGTACTTTAGCCATTGTCCCCTTATTTTGCTTCAAATAAGCAATTCCCAATAAACTATGGCAGTCGCTATTGTTTTGGTCCAACTTCAGAGCTTCTCGCAACTCCAAAACTGCCGCAGCAAAATTGTTTTTCACCAAATATCCTTCAGCACGGCGGATATAGCTATCCACTCGTGATACTCCCTTAGTCCCAACCGACCCTCCCTGTGATGTGGCACCGGTAGTAGTCTGACTATTTGGCTGGGTCACACCAGTTGCTTGAGTTTTCACAGGGGTTGAGACAGAAGTTTTTACCGTTTCGCCCTTACCACTTTTACACATCAAATAAACTAGGTTAAGTTCACTGATTTCGGCAATTTTTGCCAAGGCTTGGTCAAGGGCTTGGTATTGCTCTGATGCTAGGTGGTCAACTGAGGTTTTGTAAAGATTATCTAAATTTGCCCCTGCTTGTAATAATTGCTTAGCCGTTGCGCTAGCCAGGGAAATTTTATCTCCTTGAGCCCCTAACCGCTTACTCAAGTGACTTAGACTAGCAGCATAGTCACGATGACCTCTAGAGAGCTGTTCATAAGCAGGATTAACCAGCCGTGTTAACAGCAGATTTGCTTGATTTTTTTCCACTTCGGTACTGGCTTTGCAACTGTCGGGATGCAAACGTCTAGCAATTTGAAGGTACCGTTGACGGACTGCCTTAACATCCGCATCAACTGGAATTCCTAAAACTGCGTGGTAGTCAGTGAAATCAAGCTTGAAGAGTCCGTATTCAATTTTCAAAGACATAGGCAACTGTCCCATCTCAACTGCTGCAAGGCTCGTTTCTAGTATCTCTTAGATTAGATAATCTGGGTTTGTTTCGGCAATAAAAAGCAGCTGCTTCGTTGAAGAAGCAGCTGTATCTATCTTTTATGCCAATTAGAGTGCTTTAATTCATTCGGTAGGCTTTAGTAATCAAAATCGCCACCCATACCAGCACCAGCAGCAGTATTTTCCTTAGGCTCAGGCTTGTCTACCACAATACACTCGGTGGTCAACACCATACCTGCGATGGAAGCGGCATTTTGGAGAGCAGAACGAGTTACCTTAGCTGGGTCAACGATTCCAGCTTCAAACATATCTACAAACTCACCATTGGAAGCATTGTAGCCGACGTTAAATTCTTTTTCTTTAACTCGCTCAGCGATCACCGCACCATTTTGACCAGCGTTCTGGGCAATTCGCTTCAGAGGTGAAGACAGGGCACGAGCAACAATCAATGCACCGGTAAGTTCTTCAGCCTTCAGGTTCTCGTTTGCCCAAGTTTCTAGGTCAGGAGTCAGGTGAGCTAGAGTTGTACCACCACCAGGGACAATACCTTCTTCCACAGCTGCCTTGGTAGCGTTGATGGCATCTTCCAGACGCAGCTTGCGGTCTTTCATTTCCGTTTCTGTAGCAGCACCGACTTTAATCACAGCGACACCACCAGCCAGTTTAGCTAACCGCTCTTGCAGTTTTTCTTTGTCGTAGGAAGAATCCGTTTCGTCCATCTGACGGCGGATTTGCTCACAACGACCCTTCACTGCATTTTCGTTACCTTCAGCAACGATAGTGGTGTTGTCCTTAGTTATGGTCACACGACGGGCTTTACCCAGCATTTCCAGCTTAGCGTTTTCAAGCTTTAGACCTGCATCTTCGGTAATTACTTGTGCACCAGTTAGGGTAGCAATGTCTTCCAGCATAGCCTTACGGCGATCGCCAAAGCCAGGAGCCTTGACAGCTGCCACATTCAAAACACCCCGTAGGCGGTTGACCACCAAGGTGGCCAGGGCTTCTTTCTCAATGTCTTCAGCAATAATCAGCAACGGCTTGCCAGAACGAGCCACTTGCTCAAGTACTGGCACCAGGTCTTGTACCAGGGTGATTTTCTTGTCAGTGAGTAGGAGGTGAGGTTCTTCTAGAACTGCTTCCATCCGCTCAGTGTCAGTAGCAAAGTAGGGAGAGATATAGCCTTTGTCAAAGCGCATCCCTTCGGTAATTTCTAGTTCAGTGGTCATAGACTTCCCTTCTTCAAGGGAAATCACGCCCTCTTTGCCCACTTTGTCCATTGCGTCAGCAATCATCTGACCAACGGTCTCATCGTTACCCGCAGAGATAGAACCAACTTGGGCAACGGCTTTAGAGTCTTCTACTGGGCGGGCATGTTCAGCAATCTTGTCCACCAGAAACGCAGTAGCTTTATCAATACCCCGCTTCAGGGCGATCGGGTTTGCACCGGCAGCAACATTGCGCAAGCCTTCTTTGACCACAGCATGAGCTAGTACCGTAGCGGTTGTAGTCCCATCACCAGCAGCATCATTGGTTTTTGAAGCTGCTTGCCGAATCAGAGAAACACCAGTGTTTTCAATGTGGTCTTCCAGTTCAATCTCTTTAGCAATGGTGACACCATCATTAACAATTTGAGGAGCACCAAACTTCTTCTCTAACACTACGTTGCGACCTTTTGGTCCAAGGGTGACAGCTACAGCTTCAGTCAGAGTGTCCATTCCCTTTTCTAGGGCGCGACGAGCATTTTCGTTGTAAATAATGCGCTTAGCCATAGGTTTTGAGTTCAGTTCCTAACGGTGATTAAGGTTGAAGATAAAAGCCTTGAAGGTAAAAGGGTTGAGGGTTTAAGGGCTCAACTTGTTTGCCTTCAAGGTGTTAGCTGACGACTGCCAAGATGTCTTTTTCTGACAACAAAACGTACTCTTCGTTCCCTAACTTAATATCGGTACCAGCGTACTTGGAGTAAAGTACCTTGTCCCCTACTTTGACTTCGAGAGCAGCGTGAGAACCATCATCGTTGCGCTTCCCAGGTCCGGTGGCTACAATTTCCCCAACTTGAGGCTTTTCCTTAGCGTTATCGGGTAGTAGAATACCGCCAGCAGTTTTTTCTTCAGCGGCGCTTACCTTAACAAAAACTCGATCCCCTAAGGGCTTAACGGTGGAAACACTCAGAGTTACAGCTGCCATATCAGTTTTTCCTCTCTACTTCATCTGATTCATCTGAGCCGATTTAGCACTCTCAGCTCCTGAGTGCTAATTTACTCAAAATCAGCAGTACATGGCAATAAATACCTCTGTACGGGTTCCCGAACTCATAGCAGGTTAACAGATAGCAAATGCACGGATCAGATAGCTTTGGGTTATTATCTGTGTATCAGTATCGGTATGGTGTAGCTTGTCCCTATTTCATCAGGTGCGACCCGTGGCGAATTTAATTCGCCGACGGCAAGGGCACCTAGAAGGTTTTACATTAGTCCCAGAAATTGGTTAAAAAACCAGCACTGCAACCAATGGACTGCTGACCACTGACAACTAGGACAAGCAAATAGATATAACAGATAGGTTGTTACTCTCCCCCTTTAAGCATTCAGCTAATGCGCTACAGATGGTGCTACTTGAGGTGCTATCAGCCGTCACTTAATCAACGGTCGGTAGTAAACAAGCACCGGGAGTGCTGGTACGGCTGGTTGAAAATCCCTGCTCGTTTTACTGATCCAACGCCGTGCAGTTAAAGCCCCTGCTAGCTGATAGCTGATAACTGACCGCTGATAGCTGACCTCGCACTTTCAACTCATCCTCACACAAAAGCCCTAAAACTCATGCCAGCAGACAAAACTGAGCCTGAAGCTACCCAAGCATCTAATTCTGATAATTCTGATAATTCTGATAATTCTGACACTTCCACTATCGAAGCATCAGAGCAAATTACCCTAGCTGCTAACATAAAAAGCTTAGGGCTTAATCAAATTCAGCGCCACATTTTCCTGTGTGCTGATCAAACTAAACCGAAATGCTGCTCAAAAGAAATTAGCCTTCAATCCTGGGAATATCTCAAAAAACGCCTTAAAGAGCTAAAACTAGACCAGCCCAAGGATGTTCAACCAAGTGGCATTTTTCGCACCAAGGCTAATTGTCTGCGAGTCTGTACCTATGGTCCTGTCATGGTAGTTTACCCAGACGGTGTTTGGTATCACAGTGCTACTCCTGAGGTGATTGAACGCATTATTCAAGAGCATATTATTGGCAACCAAGTTTTAGAAGACTATGCTTTTTTAGTTCATCCTTTGCCAGAAACTCTTCAACCATCTGCTTTAGACTACCAGGCAATGGAAGCAGCTCCTCCCCAACCCCAAGCAGGTTAACATCCTAGTTGTAATGAAGCCCACCTTGGCGACGCAACGGGTTCTAAAATCTACTGACTTGGCCAGCCTAGGGTTCCCGGTGCAACGTTCAAGTTAAGTCTTTTCCTTACCAACCCTAATTCTTACCAACCCTAATTATGGTGAGGTAGGATTATTGGTTGGAGAGTTAAAGCAGCTTGGTAACTTCCAGGCATTAGAAAAGGCAAGAGGTACTACCACTATTAACAAAATTAAGCAAGCAAAGTATAAAAAACGTTACAGTTATGAAGGACAATGCTGTAAGAGAGCAACAAAAACTGCTGCTGATTGATGATGACCCCAACCTCATATTGCTAGTCAAGGACTACCTAGAGTTTCGGGGATACGAGGTGATGACCGCTGAACATGGGAAAGAAGCTCTGGACATTTTAGAGCAGGATATTCCTGATATGATTATCTGTGACGTGATGATGCCAGAAATGGACGGCTATACCCTGGTAGAAAAGGTCAGAGATGATTCTCGCACCAGCTGCATTCCGGTACTATTTCTCTCAGCCAAGGGTCAAAGCCAAGATCGAATAAAAGGACTCAATAAGGGTGCGGATATTTATATGGTTAAGCCCTTTGAGCCAGAAGAACTGGTAGCACAGGTGGAATCTTGCCTCAAGCAAACTGCTCGTATGATGCAGCTCACAGTTTCTAATCCAGACAGCGCACCCAGAATTAACGTTCCTTACGATGTTGATTTGACTCCTACTGAGCGGAAGGTTGTCCAGTTTGTGGCAAGAGGTATGGCAAATCGGGAGATTGCTCAGCAGCTGAATGTTTCTCAGCGTACCATAGAAAGTCATGTGTCTAACATGCTAGGGAAAACTGGTCTCCATAACCGTACTGAATTAGCCCGTTGGGCAATTGAAAATAGTATGGCATAACGCTCCATACGCTCATTGGTAAAGCCTAGCAAGCCAACCTTGACCGTTCACTAATCACACAAGGACTAAGCTCGTGAGCCCAGAAACTATTGTTAACAATCCCACCCGACCGGCAGAGTCAGCTCCGGCTGGGGGTGCACCTTATGACCTAACTGAATTTGATGCTAGGGTCATGAAAACCTATGGACGCTTTCCTATTGCCTTAGAGCGGGGTGCCGGTTGCCATGTCTGGGATACTTCCGGGCGAGACTATCTTGACTTTGTGGCAGGGATTGCTACCTGTACCTTAGGTCATGCTCACCCAATTGTGGTAGAAACGGTAATTAAGCAAATCCAAAAGCTAAACCATGTTTCCAATCTCTACTACATTCCAGAGCAAGGGGCATTAGCGAAGTGGCTCATTGACCATTCTTGTGCAGAACGAGTATTTTTCTGTAACTCGGGAGCGGAGGCTAATGAAGCTGCTATCAAACTGGCACGGAAATATGGCCACACTGTGCTCGATATTGAACAGCCAGTGATTTTGACCGCTCAGGCCAGTTTCCATGGGCGAACCTTGGCAACAATCACAGCTACTGGCCAGCCTAAGTACCAGAAAAACTTTGACCCCTTGGTACCTGGGTTCGAGTACGTACCCTACAACGATATTCAGGCATTGGAAAATGCGATCGCAGATATTGATGAGGGAAATCGCCGGGTAGCAGCAGTGATGCTGGAACCATTACAGGGAGAAGGAGGTGTTCGGCCAGGAGACCTAGACTACTTCCAGCAAGTTAGAGAGATCTGTGATGAAACTGGCATCCTGCTGATTCTGGATGAAGTCCAGGTGGGTATGGGTCGCACTGGTAAATACTGGGGCTATCAGAATCTGGGAATAGAGCCAGATATCTTCACCAGTGCCAAGGGATTGGCTGGTGGCATTCCCATTGGAGCAATGATGTCTAAGAAATTCTGTGATATCTTCCAACCCGGAGAGCACGCTAGCACCTTTGGTGGTAATCCATTTGTCTGTGCAGTCGCCCTATCTGTAGGAAAAACCTTGGAACAGGAGAATATTTTGCAAAATGTTCAGGTGCGGGGTGAGCAGCTGCGCACCAGACTAACAGCGATCGCTCAGAAATATCCCGAAGTTATTGACGAAGTGCGAGGCTGGGGTCTAATTAATGGGCTTGTACTAAAATCAGATATCGATCTGACTTCCGTGGATGTAGTTAAAGCCGTTATGGAACGAAGTTTGTTGTTGGTACCAGCAGGACCAAAGGTAGTTCGCTTTGTTCCACCCCTAATTGTGTCAGCTCAGGAAGTTGACCAAGCGGCTCTTATTGTAGAGCAAGCCTTACAAGCTTTAGCTTAACCGTCAACGGTCAACCGTCAACTATCAACAATCTCGATAATCTTGACTTTAACTTGACCCTCACCTAACTGAATTTGTAGTTCTTCTCCAGGAGCCAAATGCCCTGTAGACGAAGCAATGGTTCCATCTGAGGTGCGCACTAGTGCATAGCCTCGTTGTAGGACTTTTTGAGGGTCAAGGGTATTGAGTTTTTCCTTGAGAAGTTGACAGTGCTGGATCCCTTGGCTCAGACGCTTTGATGTCACTTGCAACAATCGCTGATGCTGAAATGCCATCGCATTTTGTTCCTGGTGTAGTTGTTGGTCTAGAGCTAGGTGTCGCAATCGTGTTCGTAGATGGTGCAGTTGATGGCGAGATGCCTGTGTGATTTGAGTCACCGCTTGATAAAGGCTAGTCTGCCGCTGTTGATGTTCAGCATAAAGGGTGATCAGTTCTGGTACAGCTTGTTCCGCTGCTGCTGTCGGGGTGTGAGCACTGTAGTCAGCTACTAAGTCAGCTAAGGATTCATCCCGTTGATGACCAATACCGGTGATCACCGGTATTGAGCATTGAGCAATTGCTCGCACCACCCGTTCATCATTGAAACAAGCTAAATCCTCTGATGCTCCACCCCCCCGAGCTAATATCAGTAGTTTGGCTCTGCCATCCCGCTCGACTCGATCAATAGCGTTAACTATTGATGCGATCGCAAGTTCCCCTTGAACCTGAGCCGGTGAAAACAAGACTCGTAAACCAGGATACCGTTGCTGTAGTGTACGTTTAATATCTCCCCAAGCAGCCGCTTGGGGAGAGGTAACCACAGCAATAGTTTCAGGATGAATCGGCAGGGGGCGCTTTCGTTGTGGGTCAAATAATCCTTCGGCTTCAAATCGTTGGCGTAATTGGCGTGAGCGCAAGGCTTGCAACCCCTCACCCGCCGGTAAGGCTTGCCAGACATTCAGCTGATACTGTCCCCGCTGAGGATAAACTCGGAGGCTGCCCAAAATAATCAACTGTTCTCCTATTACTGGTAGTTGCACCAGCTTGCTTAACTGGCTCCTCCAGGCTACACACCGTATAGTAGCCTTGGCATCTCCGTCTTGGAGGGTAAAAAACATCCCTTTTGGATGGTGGTTACTACTAGAGACTTCTCCAATCACCCAAACTCTATGGAGTTGGTCATCTTCCTCTAACAACTCTTGGATATAGTCGGTTAACCCAGCAACCGACACAATTGCTTCTGAGAATAGGGAATTGATTGTAGATGAGGCCATTGTATCGGTAATCGTTAATAAATTAATAATTTTTCACATCATGCTCTTGAATGTTTCCTAGTGACTGATCGCGTAGCGTGGCCAAAGGCCTTTCAAGGCTTTTGCTGATTATATATAATCAATTTTAGTTAAATCCTGAACAAAAGTATTTCCTAGTGGGTAGCCCATGCCAAGATTGATACCCATAGCAACAGGTGCGCGCCCGTTCGCGCCCCGCGTATCCTAAGGAAAAGGTAAAGCGGACCTATGAGAAAATCCCACTAGTTCCTTTAAGATCATTTCTTTACAAGCAAGTACTTTTGTACTATACTTTACTCAAGTAACTGATCCTCCTCAGCATTCCTACCCAGCTTAACCAAGCAGTGTTGCAGAGAGCTCAAGGAGCTTAAACAGTTAAAATGGATCAGTAACTATAGTCTGGCCTGATCCTTGCATTTAAGAGCCAGAAGGATTGAACAACACCAATCTTAACAAGGGATGGGATTTACCAAACCGTTGGCCTAATATAGAGTATCAGTCAGATCGGTGAAAACCCCTAATTTCAATAAAATTAAAATTTACAGCACAGCTGTTGTTGAGGTATTTTCCCTCCTCCTGTGGCAATAACTACCACAAAGCGTGTTAGTCCAATCCTACTTTTAAGGTTGCGTGTAGGCGGTCTTTAACTCCTTGAGCAACATCCCCTCTCAATTCCCCATGTTTCTTTAGGGGGAGAATTCAAACTACCTAATTAGTCCCGATACAGTAAACTTTTTGAGGCATCCATGGCTACCCCAATCACAAACAGTCCCGAAAAAGAAAAAGCTCTGAACCTGGTACTAAAACAAATTGAGCGTAATTTTGGTAAAGGTGCCATCATGCGCTTGGGTGATGCCACCCGCATGAAAGTGGAAACCATTCGGAGTGGGGCAATTACCCTAGATTTAGCCTTGGGGGGTGGTCTGCCAAAAGGTCGCATTATTGAAATTTATGGCCCAGAAAGCTCTGGTAAGACAACCCTAGCCTTGCATGCCGTTTCAGAAGTGCAAAAATCTGGGGGAGTTGCAGCGTTTGTTGATGCAGAACATGCTCTTGATCCCACCTACTCGGCAGCTTTGGGGGTTGATATCGCCAACCTTTTAGTATCTCAACCTGACACAGGGGAATCAGCCCTAGAAATTGTGGATCAACTGGTTCGTTCTGCCGCAGTGGATATTGTTGTTATTGACTCTGTAGCTGCTTTGGTACCCCGTGCAGAAATTGAGGGGGAAATGGGTGATAACCAAGTGGGTTTACAGGCGCGGTTGATGAGTAAAGCGCTCCGCAAGATTGCTGGTAACATTGGTAAGTCTGGGTGTACTGTTATTTTCCTCAATCAGCTACGACAAAAAATCGGCATCACCTATGGTAGCCCAGAGGTGACTACGGGTGGTAATGCACTTAAGTTCTATGCTTCAGTTCGCCTGGATATTCGTCGAATTCAAACCCTGAAAAAATCTAACGAGGGGGAATATGGGATTCGTGCCAAAGTCAAAGTTGCCAAAAATAAAGTTGCCCCTCCTTTCCGCATTGCAGAGTTTGACATTATTTTTGGCCAAGGGATTTCCCGCTTAGGGTGTCTGGTGGATTTAGCAGAACAAACCAAAGTCATTCTGCGCAAGGGAGCCTGGTATAGCCACAATGGGGACAATATTGCTCAAGGTCGGGATAATACAGTTAAGTATTTGGTTGAACATCCCGAGTTTGCTGAGAATATTGAGCAGCAAGTACGTCAACAACTGGACATGGGAGCAGTAGTTTCAGCTAACTCAGTGGCTCCTGTGGATAGCAAGGAAGCAGATAGCATTGAAGCAGGAGAAGAAGAGGCTTAATCTATCAGCATTCAGCTATCAGCATTCAGCTATCAGCATTCAGCTAATGCCCTACGCGCACGCTACGGGAACAGCTTTTGAATCAAACAGGTAAGGATTGGTTTAATCTGAGTGAAGTCACAGGCTGGAAGCCTGTGCCACAAAGCTGAGTGCTGACCCCTGACCCCTGACCCCTGACCCCTGACCCCTGACCCCTGATAGCTGAATGCTTACAATTTACTTTTCTTGAGTGTACTTTCTAATCAAAAAGCGGTCTGTTTCTGGTGGCTCTACAGACGAGTATCATGGTTTTCCTGCTATAACTTGCGTTCTGCCTTATTTTCCAAGCGAAATAGCCAAACCATCAACATAACTACACCAATTTGCAGAGCCAAGTTAGGCATGGCAGTAGCTACAGCTTTACCAGCAGCTAACTGGGCTAGAAAAACCATTGCACCGATAAAACCAGAGGCACCGAAGGCAATATAGATAAACTTTCTTAAGCCTCGGTAGGGATGTTGGGCTTCTGCTTTTAGCCTGGCATACTTCTCGGGATTGATTTTTTGCCCAGAGACTTTGGGATTGGGGTAAGGTTTTTTTGAGTTCGAGTTGGTCATGAATGTTTTACCCTAACTTACCTGACTGATTTGCTGTAGTAATATTTGCTATATTAATAAACTGGTGCCGATGTAGCTCAGTGGTAGAGCATTCGATTCGTAATCGAACGGTCGGCGGTTCAAATCCGCTCATCGGCTTTGGGTAAGCAATCAGCAATCAGCAATCAGCAATCAGTTATCATTTATAAACTATCAGTTATCAGCTATTAGTTATCAGCTATTAGTTATCAGCTTATGGGTTAGGTTCGAGCGATTAAAGTCACAGGGTCGAAGCCTGTGCCACAAAGCTGACGGCTGACGGCTGACCACTGACCGCTGAATGCTTACCCAGCTTTTATGCCAGTTTTAAGGATATTAAAGGTTAAATGGGAGCCACCTTTAGGTATGATCTTAAAAAAGTATGAAGTTAGTCGTGTCGCAAAATCAGATGGTTTTTGATCTAGATTCCCAATTCTAGAAGTTTCACCATCAGACCAATGTCTCATGTACTACTTCATCTTCCGTATTTCATATCTTCTTGGGAGAACTCAACATGGCAACACTCAAAATCATTGTTTATATAGTGGTTAGCTTCTTTATTGCCTTATTTGTGTTTGGCTTCTTGTCAAACGATCCATCTCGTAACCCTAAGCGGAAAGATTTCGAGTAAATAGCGTTCGCGAAGCGGTTCCAAAGGAACATCGCATTATCATGTCAGGTCTATCAAAGACCTCAACTAGAGATAGCCACGGCTCGTGAAGACGGGATTATCTAGACAAAACCACGCTCTTAGATGAGGGTGGTTTTGTATTTATGCTTAATTAGTTGTAATATGGGCTGTCTTTGTCGATAACCGATTTGGAACTACAATCTTGGGGATTGAGTCAAGGATTGTTGGTCTGAATAGTAAAACACCAGCCAATTAGTGAAAAATGCCCCAGCCAGTTCAGCCGCCGGTCGTACCCGCAATTATTCAAACCGTTAAACCTTCCCAGACCACTAGCCACCTCGATGAATTATCTCAAAGAATAACCGTTTCGGCACCGTACCAAACACAGCAAAACCAGGTACTGCTCAAACCCTACCCAACAGGAGAGCTCAAGATTGAGGCTTTCCCAATATTAGCCACAGACAAAAGCGCTGCTAGCTTAGGTCTACCAATTTCCCGAGCAGTTGGCCAGACCTTGCCAAGCATAACAAACAGCCAAGACAATTGGCAACTAGGGCAAGGAAAACAGTGGCAACAAACTTTTCTAAAACCAGGAATCAAGCAACCACTCCATCCTGATTTAACCTCCTTACTCAATAGTCCAACTCCAGAAGCACCATCAACTCTGGAACCGGAATTTTCGACTAGGGTTTCTCCTAGGTTTTCCTCGTCGGTTACTTCTGAGACAGGGGTTGCTGATTCTGGGTATAATGCGGCCCCCCTAGCCCCCCAAGTTTGGGGGGAACAAAACCTTCAAAGTACTCCAAAATTAGGCGTTGCTGATTCTGGGTATGATGCGGCCCCCCTAGCCCCCCAAGTTTGGGGGGAACAAAACCTTCAAAGTACTCCAAAATTAGGCGTTGCTGATTCTGGGTATGATGCGGCCCCCCTAGCCCCCCAAGTTTGGGGGGAACAAAACCTTCAAAGTACTCCAAAATTAGGCGTTGCTGATTCTGGGTATGATGCGGCCCCCCTAGCCCCCCAAGTTTGGGGGGAACAAAATCTTCAAAGTCCCCCAAACTTGGGGGATTTAGGGGGCTTTCCCAAAACCAGACGATCCCACATTAATACTTCAATTCACCAAAGCCAACCTAATAGCCAACCTGAAATTAAACCTGAAATTAAACCTGAGCTAAGACCTGAGCCTGGGAATCAAGAAAGATTCTTCGCTGTTAACTCTTACCCCAAACGATGTTCTACTCTCGAAACCTTACCCAGGCCAGATGACCCCTTGAGCATCAATCCAAATTGCCCTTTGCCAATTCCTAGGAGCAAGCGTATTATAGCTCAAGAGCGGGGGGGAGAGACTAGAGAATTTGAGTTAATCATCCCTGAGCAATCTAACCCACCTTCCCTAGAAGAGACTGCACCACAATCAGACCAAGACTTGTCTCAACGCCAATCTGGTTCCGAGTTAGATTCGGAGGTTACTGCTCCCACAAGTACCTTCGATACTAATGAGCCAGACATACTTGAATTGACTTCAGACCGTCAGGAGTATGACGATACTAGACAAGTGATTACAGCAGTGGGTAATGTTACCTTGCGGTTTCAAGATGCCTTACTAGAAGCTGACCGTTTGCAAGTAAACTTGCCTAATAAGATTGTGGTCGCGGATGGGAGTGTGGCTCTCACCCGTGGTAACCAGGTGCTAGAGGGAGAGCGCTTTGAGTATTATTTTGTTCAAGATACTGGAGTGGTGTTGAAGGCTAGGGGAGAATTTGTCAGAGCAAGTTCAGATTCTGGGCAAACCACCCCAACTCAACCGGTCAGCCGCAGAATTATTAATAGCCAGCCCTTAGCTGGAATTAGTAATCCCGGAGCCTTTGCCATTGAGTTTGGTGCTCGGGTTATTCCCAATACTGAAACTGGGGCAACCACAACCGCTATCGAATCTCCCGACATCGAAGGGACTATCAATCGATTCCGCTATGAAGCAGACCGGGTGGAGTTTGATGGGTTAGAAGGAGTTGCTACTAATGTCAGAATTACCAACGACCCCTTTTCCCCACCAGAATTGGAGTGGCGCACCAGAAATGCTCGATTTCGGCGGATTTCCCCAGAAGTAGATGAAGTAATTGCCAAGAATCCTCGACTGGTGTTTGATCAAGGGTTTTCCTTGCCTACATTTCGTGAACGGTTTGTGATTGACCGCCGTGAGCGGCAACCGAGTTTATTGGATTTTGGGTATGATGATGACGACCGGGGTGGTGTGTTTATTCAGCGTGGCTTCAAGGTAGTTGAAACACCCTCGGTCAGGTTTAGTCTAACACCACAGTTCTTTCTTCAAAAAGCCATTCTTGGAGATAATGATGAAGATGAGAACAATGATCCAGAAGGTGGTGGCGTAATCGATCCGGCTAACTTTGGTTTGCTTGCTGACCTGGATGCTTCCTTAGGGCCACGCACGACACTAGTAGGTTCCGCAGAACTCACTAGTCTGGATCCTGATGATCTAGAAAACGAATCTCGGGGAAGTTTGCGGCTCCGACAAACTATTGGTAACACATATCCTCATCGCCTGACCTTGGAATCCAGCTATCGCGATCGCCTTTTCAATGGGTCTTTGGGTTTCCAAACCGTTCAGAGTAGTATTGGGGGTATATTTGAATCACCAACAATTCCCATCGGGCAAACTGGTTTGACCATTCGATATCAAGCTGGTGTTCAGCATATCAATGCTAAGACCGATCGAGCAGATTTGCTACCTCTGCCACCTCGGGATAACAATCGGATTAGTTTGACCCGTTATCAAGGGAGTGCAACTTTAAACTGGACACAACCCCTTTGGCAAGGTAAAACATTGCCAGCAACTGCGGAAGAAGGTATGCGCTATACACCAGCACCAATCTTACCCAATGTTCAACTAAATTCATCCATTACCGGTGTGGCTAGTGCCTATAGTAACGGTGATTCTCAAGAATTTCTCCGTGGGAGCATTGGCTTAACTGGGCAATTCGGTCATTTTTCTAAACCGTTTCTTGACTATACCGGTTTTAATATTGGCTATAGTCAAGTCGCCTTAGGAAATACATCACCATTTTTATTTGACCGAGTTGCAGATACTCGAGTCCTTAATGCTGGTATTACCCAACAACTCTATGGTCCATTTCGAGTGGGTTTCCAGACTTACCTAAATTTAGATACAAATGAGGAAATTAGTACTGATTTCTTTTTAGAGTATTCTCGTCGAAGTTACAATGTTTTATTGCGCTATAATCCAGTACAACAACGGGGTTTAGTTGGTTTACGAATTAATGATTTTAACTGGACAGGTGCCACAGAACCCTTTGATACGTTTAGTAACAGCTGGGAGGATGATTAGGGAGGTCAGCCGTCAGCCATCAGCGGTCAGCGGTCAGCCGTGAGCTAAAAGCTCACGCTGTGCGAACGACGCTGTGACTTTCGTGACTATTAAACCAATCCTTACCTGTTTTATTAAAAAGTTCCGTAGCGTGCGCGTAGCCCATAAGCTGATAACTGAAAGCTGATAGCTGTTCGGTGTAGCGTGCGCGTAGCGCTTAAGCTGACATAGGGAGTAGGAGTATGAAGTAGGGTGAAGCAAATCGAATGGCTCTGATAATTATCAGAAACGTTAGAATTATTTGTGTGGAAAAAGAAACCGTAAACATTCAGGTAAGCTATCAGCTAATGCCCATAAGCTGATAGCTGATAGCTGACGGCTGAATGCTTACGATAAACCCTACCCAAATTAATATCCTGGATAGGTTGGGCATCTCAGATGAAGACTAATAAGCATCGGTCAGTCTGTGGGAAATTCAAGCAGCGGTTAAATAATGCGGTTAAACGCTGGTTTAATTCCCCTAAAAATCGTCATAGCAGCACCACACAACCGATACCTCTTTCTGTGGGAGAGCCTTATGCTCCCTACAAACCTCCCTTAACTACTCAGCGACCTAACCACAGCTACGGCGTAACTAATCATACCTGGCCCCCTGGTTATCGGCTCCAAAAGGGTAAGTACACCATCGAAACAAAACTAGGAGAAGGTGGACTGGGTATTACCTATTTAGCCCGAACTAAAAAAGGCGATCGCATTGTTATCAAAACTATCGTTAATCATGTACTCCGCCAAGATAATTTATTAGAGTATTGGAAAATTTTCGCCAATGAAGCGGTAAAATTAGCCCAATGTAGCCGTGGGAATCCTCATCTAGTCCGTTTATCTGAAGAAATCATCCGAGAAGGTGAACTGCCCTGCCTAATTATGGAATACATCGAGGGGGAAACCTTGTCGGATATAGTTAACCGGCAGGGTGTGCTCTCAGAAGAGAAAGCCTTGCTTTATATCCAGCAAATTGGTAGCGCCCTCTGGGACATTCATCAGCAAGGGTTGCTCCATCGGGATGTTAAACCCAATAACATCATGGTGGGTCACGATGGTTCTGGTGCGGTGTTGATTGATTTGGGTATTGCTACTAGGTTTGTCCCTGGGGTTACCCAAACTCATCTCTGTGCCGTGACTCCAGGCTATGCTCCTCTGGAACAATATCAGTTCCGTTCGCAACAGGGTTCCTACACCGATGTTTATGCTTTAGCCGCTACCTTGTATTTTCTTTTAACTGGAAATGAACCAGTACCAGCTGACGAGCGGGTTGAGGGAGCTGTATTAC
>NZ_JAAHHE010000002.1:159524-170390 GCF_010692525.1 Moorena sp. SIO3B2 | reverse complement strand
AAAAATAATCAGCCTTGGACAAAACTGCGATTGATTGTAGTTTATTCTACCGAAGTTTATATTGAATTGGATATCAATCAGTCTCCTTTTAATGTGGGAGAAGCAGTAGAGTTATCGGACTTTTACTTAGATAAAGTTCAGAGTTTAGCTGGGCGTTATGGTTTAAGTTTATCCATTGAATCAGGTCAAAAGTTAATGGGTATGGTAGGCGGACATCCTTATTTGTTGAACCTGGCTTTCTCTACTCTTAGCAAAAATCCCAACATGACTATGGATCATCTTTTAGAAACTGCCCCGACAGAATCAGGGATTTATCGTCATCATTTGCGAGAACTTTTAAATAATCTGATTCTCCATCCCAATTTACTGGAAGCTTTCAAAAAATTACTGACAACTACTAAAGCTGTGCGTCTGGAACCTAAGGATACCTATCTCTTAGAAAGTCTGGGATTAGTCAAAGCAATCGGTAATGATTGTATTCCGAGATATAATTTGTATCGTCAGTATTTTAGTAACAGGCTTTTCTAGTTAGGGAGCAGTCAGCAGTCAGCAGTCAGCAGTCAGCAGTCAGCAATCAGCCGTTAGCAGTCAGCAGTCAGCAGTCAGCAGTCAGCAGTTAGCCATTGGTTGGAAAATGAAAAGTGAAAACTGATAGCACCTCAAGTAGCGTGCGCGTAGCACATAAGCTGATAGCTGATAGCTGATAGCTTCTTTATTCCCTACTCCCTTTCTTACCATGACCAACCAACCAACAATCTACCAAGTTGGGGGAAGTTTACCTCAAGATTCCACAACTTATGCTGTGCGAAAAGCTGATGACGAAATTTTTCAGGCTTTGATGGCTGGGGAATTTTGTTATGTGCTCAACTCGCGACAGATGGGGAAATCGAGTTTGCGGGTACAAACTATGAAGCGTCTCAAAAAAGCAGGAGTAGCTTGTGGTTGTATCGATTTTACCATGATTGGGAAAGAGAATATACCCATAGAGATGTGGTATTCAAGCTTGATAGTGATGCTGGTGGATGAGTTTAAGCTATCAAGTAAATTTGATGAAGAGGCTTGGTTTAGAGAAACAGAGCACATCGCTCCCTTGTTAGGGTTTGGTAAGTTTATTGAATCGGTATTGTTGGCAACTATTCCGGAAACTATTGTTATCTTTCTAGATGAAATTGACAGTATTATTAAGGTAGCGTTTAAAGATGATTTCTTTGCCTTTATTCGCAGTTGTTATAACCAAAGAGCCGAAAATCCTGCCTACAATCGGCTGAGCTTTTGTTTGCTGGGAGTAGCAACTCCAGCGGATTTGATTCAGGATAAACAGCGCACTCCGTTTAATATTGGTCGGGATATTGAACTGACTGGATTTACCTTTGAGGAGGCGAAAACACCACTGCTCCCTGGTTTGGTAGGGAAAGTGGATAATCCTGAACAGGTGTTAGGTGAGATATTGACCTGGACGGGGGGACAACCGTTTCTGACCCAGAAGTTGTGTAAGTTAATGGTGGAGCATGCTCTGGCTTCCCCCTTATTACAGCCGTTTTCAGATGAATTGACCTCATTACCAACAGCTGCAAGCCCCCTAAATCCCCCAATTCTGGGGGACTTTAACTCAAGTTCCCCCCAAAATTGGGGGGCTAGGGGGGCGGGAGACTTGAACTCAACTTCCGTTGAACAGGTCGCCCGTACCCAGATTATTGACAATTGGGTATCTCAGGATAAGCCAGAGCACTTGAAGACTATACGCGATCGCATTCTCAGAAATGAGCAACGGGCGAGTAGGCTGTTGGGATTGTATCAGCATGTATTAAATCAGGGTAGTCTTGCGGCTGATGGCAGTGAAGAACAGACGGAATTAAAGCTATCGGGGTTGGTAGTGGAGCGGAATGGCTATTTGACCCTT
Organism: Moorena sp. SIO3B2; assembly: GCF_010692525.1. NCBI lineage: Bacteria > Bacillati > Cyanobacteriota > Cyanophyceae > Coleofasciculales > Coleofasciculaceae > Moorena > Moorena sp. SIO3B2. Next base: position 168,490 of record NZ_JAAHHE010000002.1, on the reverse strand, counting down.
AACAACCGGATTTATGGCAGTGTTTTTGATCGTGATTGGGTTAAACAAGAATTAGCCAGACTGCGTCCATACTCTGAAGCTTTTACTGCTTGGGTTGAGTCTGGGTGTAAGGATGAAGCTCGTTTGTTGCGGGGGGTGGCTTTACAGGATGCTCAAGCTTGGGCGAAGGGTAAAAGTTTGAGCGATTTGGATTATCAGTTTTTGGCGGCTGGTCAGGAATTAGACCGCAGAGTATTGGCAGAAGAAAGTCGGATATTAGCTAAGGCGAATGATACCTTAACTGAGGCTCAAAAGAAAGCCAAGCTAACCATACTAATAGGGGGTATTAGTCTAGGTTTGTTCTCAGTTGTAGCAATAATTATTGCTATGATCACTGCTAAAAACATACAAGAAGCTAAAACAGGTACTCAACTAGAACAACAAGCGCTTAGTATTTTACGAAGGTTACCAGGGGATAATGGTTACTATGGCAATCGAAAGCTTTTATACTCAGCCATGGAGACTGGGCAACAACTATATAATATCGTGAAAGATGGTCGCTCTTTTGATAACTATCCTGCCATCACTCCTCTGTATGCTTTACAGCAGAGTCTTAGTAAATTCAAAGAAAACAGAAGATTTCGAGTACATGAAGGCTCGGTAAATAGTGTAAGGTTTAGCCCGGATGGTAAGGTGCTGGCTACGGCATCATCGGACAAAACGGTCAGACTCTGGGATTTAGAAGGAAATCAATTAAAGCGGTTTCAAGGACATCAAGACTCGGTAAATAGTGTAAGTTTCAGCCCGGATGGTAAGGTGCTGGCTACGGCATCATCGGACAAAACGGTTATACTCTGGGATTTACAGGGCAATCAATTAGCTCGGTTTCAAGGACATCAAAACTCGGTAAATAGTGTAAGTTTCAGCCGAGATGGTAAGATGCTGGCTACGGCATCATGGGACAAAACGGTTATACTCTGGGATTTACAGGGAAATCAATTAGCTCGGTTTCAAGGACATCAAGACTCGGTAAATAGTGTAAGTTTCAGCCGAGATGGTAAGATGTTGGCTACGGCATCATGGGACAAAACGGTTAGACTCTGGGATTTACAGGGAAATCAATTAGCACTGTTTCAAGGACATCAAGACTCGGTAAATAGTGTAAGTTTCAGCCGAGATGGTAAAACCCTGGCTACGGCATCATCGGACAAAACTGTTATAATCTGGGATTTACAGGGCAATCCATTAGCAGTTTTGACAGGACATCAAGACTCAGTAAATAGTGTAAGGTTTAGCCCCGATGCTCAGAAGCTTGCTTCTGCATCAAGGGACAAAACGGTCAGACTCTGGGATTTACAGGGCAATCCATTAGCAATGTTTCAAGGACATCAAGACTCGGTAAATAGTGTCAGTTTTAGCCCCGATGGTAAGATGCTGGCTACCGCATCAAATGACAAAACGGTTAGACTCTGGCCAGTGGAAGATTTAGGTCAGATGCTAGCTAGGGGTTGTAAGTTGCTTGAAGATTACTTTGTGAAGTATCCTGAATCCTTAGATAGCTTAAATAAATGCCAAAATTAAGATGCAAAAATAGCTGCAGCTTCTGGTTTTGTCAAACAAGGTGAGCAGTTAGCTAAAGAGGGTGAAATAACCAAAGCCCTATCTCTCTATAAACAAGCACAACAACTAGATCCAAACCTAGACATTTCTGCTTATGATTGGAACAACCTCTGTTGGGATGGTAGCCTCCATGGATATGCTGTTGAGGTGATGGATGCCTGTGAAAAAGCAGTAGCAAAAGAACCTGAAAATGGATTCTTTAAGAGGAGTCGTGGTCTGGCTAAAGCTCTGACTGGGGATAAAGCAGGAGCAATATCAGATTTTCAGGTATATGTAGACTCGACCGACAATGATGAGTGGAAAGCACAACCGCAAAAATGGATAGATGACCTCCGGGCTGGTAAGAATCCTTTTACGGAAGAGGTGTTGAAGGATTTACTTGAGGAGTGAGGGAAAGTCAGAAGTTAGAAGTCAGAAGTCAGAAGTCAGCGGTCAGCGGTCAGCGGTCAGCAGTCAGCGGTCAGCGGTCAGCGGTCAGCGGTCAGCGGTCAGCAGTCAGCGGTCAGCGGCCAACTTTTTGGCATAGGCTTCGACACCAATGTTATTCACAAGCTGAACGCGATCGCGTGTGCGTAGCACATAAGCTGATAACTGAACGCGATCGCGTGCGCGTAGCGCATAAGCTGATAACTGATAGCTGAACGCGATCGCGTGCGCGTAGCGCATAAGCTGATAGCTGAACGCGATCGCGTGCGCGTAGCGCATAAGCTGATAGCTGATAGCTCCCTTTGTTACAAAATTTTTCAAAATATGTTATAATATAAGATTATTTGTGCTATACTATAACAGTGGGCGCTGAGACGCCCAGAGTCAAGAGCTAGCCCGGTGAAAGTCCAAAATCGACGGGCTAGCTCTGGCTCTCCAATCACAAGGAGATACTTTTATGATGACGTATTCAGAACGGCTTCATCCATGGGTGGTCATGCGACTGTTACCCAAGATGCAGCGGGTAGTTGTTGCTCGCTTCCGCAATCGGTCGGATGCAGAGGGACATTTGTGGGCTTTGAAAAGATTAATGCCTGATGCGGAATTTATAATTATTTTTGATGTCGGTAATAATAATCCGATGGATGAAGAATCCTAGAAAATTACATGCATCTTGGTGGAATGGGCATCTTGCCCGTTCCACACTGAATACTGATAGCTGTTAGCGTAGCGTGCGCGTAGCGCTTAAGCTGATAGCTAAACATACGGCGGTTTGCATAACTATCAAGTACACTGACTTTTATCCCTATTCCCTATTCTCTATTCCCTCTTCCCTGCTCCCTGCTCCCTGCTCCCTAAAACCTAGATATTTGTACCTCACAAGTCGTAGAATTGCTATCAAACATCATGCTAGTATTAAAATCTTGCGCCCTAATCTTATTCACAACTTGTTTGATTAGTTTTTCTTGGGCAGGCTTGGCTTTATTTACTCGGCCTAACGGAATCCCAAATGGTGTGCGGATTCTGTCTGTCTTATGGACGCTATTAATAGTTCTACAGGTCAGTACCATCGTTCTTACTGAAGAAACCAATCTAATCCTAAGTTTAATGGGACTGAGCATCTATATCAGCTCACTAGTTTTGTTTTGGTGGACAGTGAAAACAACTAAGGATAAACCTTTGTCTCTTTGCTATTCCGATGATTTACCAAACCACATCTTTACCACTGGCCCCTATAAATTCATTCGTAATCCCTTTTACACATCCTACCTGCTCTGTGTGCTAGCTGGTGTTTTTGTTACTAATCAACTCTGGCTACTAATCACAGTAGTAGTAATCTTTTTACCCTACTATCAAGTTGCTCGCCAAGAAGAAGCGAAATTTTTAGCTAGTAGTTTTGCGGCTGACTATAAAGTGTATAAAGAAAACACAGGAATGTTTTTACCTAAGTTATGGCCTCAATCACAAGGTTAAAAGTTTACATATGACAATCCCACACTATAACGATCTCGGCGGTGCGATTCGTGGGGTCTGCCATGCTTGGTGTAAAGAGCAAGGCTATAGCAATCCCTTTTGTCGCAATGGGGAGTGGTGGGCGTATCCCCCTAATGGCGTCATGCCTATCCAAATCAAAACAGTGATGGGAAAAAGTTGCCAGCGCCCAGTTCGACTCGGGCGATTGATTCTGTTTCTATATCCCGATGGATCCTTAGCTCCTGAGCCTGAGTTAGCTCTTGATGTGACAATTTTCAAATAACAGTGTCCTACTCCCGACTCCCGACTCCCGACTCCCGACTCCCGACTCCCGATTCCCTATTCCCTACTCCCTTCTATTCAAAATGGCCACAACCGTTGCAGCAATCGCCAAATTTTAACCACTAGCTCTTCTATCCAAAGTATGGTGATGTCTAACCACTCCAACACTCGTTCTAAAGGATGCTTAATATATCCTTCTGGAGTTGCTTGAGTTTCAATCCAGTCTTGATCTGGCTCTAGATCACTAGAGTTTTTAGAGTTAGCGATCGCACTATTTTCTTCTCCCTTAGATCCGTTAACCTTGGTGCTACCAGAGTTAACAACTGCTAGCGGTTGATCTTGAGATTCTTTGGGAGTAGTTTTTCCTAAATTATCCTGAATTTGGGACAGGTCTGGTGATTTATCAGTTTTAGAATTTCTCTTCTGGCTGATCGATGGTCTTGCTTTAACTTTTGAGGATTTATTTCTCGATATAATCAGCTTACCTGGAGCCTTTAGTAAGTGCAGGTATCGCTTAAAGAGGGTCCAAATAGACTTTTCTGACTTCACAGGAATCTTGCTGTTGAATCCTTCGGGTAACTGATGTCTATTATATTTAAGATTAGCAACCGGTAATTCTGCCTGATTTCCGGAGTTGGAGGTTGAGGCAGAGAAATTTTGGGAGTGGTCAGATCCATCTGGATTGCCCCATAAATCATTATCGGTTAACCAAGGCTCCAATTCATCTGATTTAGACCCAGATGGTGTTGAGGTGGATGATCTTAATGAGGGGGAAAGTGGAGGGGAATTATCTCCTGATAGCTGATGGGCTTCTGGGTATAAATTATCCCTGTTTCCTCCTGGTAAAACCTCTCCAGAACCAGAAGCAATTTCAGATTGGTCTGAGGAACTACTCAAACTAAAATTAGATGCTTTTCTACCAAAGAAATAGTCAATCGCAGCATAGATTAAGCTTAAAATTTTAAGTCGGTTAGTGTCAGACCCAACCGTTACCTCCTCTGAGCTATCACCCTTAATAAATGGTTTTTGTAGGGCTTGCCTCAGCTTAACCACCACTTCAGACCCTGGTAATAATTGGTGTGATTCCAGTTCTAGCAATTTGTTATCCAGGAAAGTTAATAGGTCTTGAATTGGGCTAGAAGGTGATAGCTGGAATGGTTTGGGTTTAGGTTGTCGGTGATTAGAGGTGGCTGATTTACCCTTGGAAACAGCTCGAATGATCCTCGATTCCCCGAAAAGATTAATTGCGATCGCTACAGGACTAGTTTGCACCCAGGCCATTAATCGCCAGAATAGCCTGATGGGTGGCAAAATAGGGGGGTGATCTAAGGTAGCAAGGGAAGGGGATGCTTTTTTGCCATCTAACGAGTGGGCTAAACGCCATTTACGCATTAAGTCAGCCACCTCCCAGCTAATTCTGGATGCTAGTTTTTGCTGCTGCTGGGGTGTCAATATATCCAGAATTTGGTTTTGCACTGTCACCAGCACTAGACCCCGGTTGTCCAATAAACAAGCTACTCCCTGAATCAGCATATGCTCATTAGTCGGGGCTTGAGCTGGGGTTTGATTTGGAGTTGCCCATTCTCCTGCGGTTACAGCTTGCCCATTATTTAGGCTGACAGGTTGCCCGTTATTTAGGGATGTTCCCCTTTGCCGTTCGATTAGGATAGGTTGCCCGTTATTTAGGGTAACAGCTTGCCCATTAGACGGTCTTAGGTTGTCTAGACCAAGTTGAAGGTTAAAGCTGCCAAGGTTCAACTCTTGTAAGACTCGCTGAATTGCTGTATCTGCTTCTGGCGGTGTTTCCTGGGTCTGGGCGTGGCTAAATGTCCTTAATTGGGGCAATCCAGCTTTTACTGAAGAGGAGATTTGACGCCCAGCCGATAAACTAGCTTGCACTAGCAGGTAAACCGGATAAAGTAAAATTTGTCCTCCCCATACCGCTGCAACCTTTAAATGCCGTGTTGTACGTTCAATTTGGTCAACAAACCGTTGAGATTGTCGATTGATAAAGTTAAACAATCTACTGCGATAGGGACCTTTGGCAGGGGAAGACATGATGGTTATTGCTTGGGTGAGGGATTAGCTATAGCGATTTGTATCTCGATTGTGAACACACTTATTGCAGGAAAAGGCAAAAGGCAACAGGCAACAGGCAACAGGCAACAGGGGCAAGAGCTCCTCAATTTTATTGTCCAATAAAAAAAGAGCTTTTAGGTTTACATCTCAAATACAAACGCGCTTATCAGCCTGATCGACATTTAAGCTGCATCTATACCAGGAACTGGTTATTGGTTGACAGTTGACGGCTAGCGCTCATAGCACTACCCATTAAGCTGTTTGACATTGATACAAGCTCAAAAGCTGTTGTAGTCAACTTTTAGGTGCGACCCGTGGCGAATTTAATTCTTCATGGGTCAAGGGCACCTTTGCCTCTAGCATGCATGCCTCTTGCCTTGCGCGTAGCGCTATAACTTTCAATAAACCACCAATAACAAATTAATCATAGTCGGTGCCATTGATTTTAGGGAAAATTTGACTAATCTTATTCCAATTACTTAAACCCAATGGATCAGATTAGGATTATTGATGGAATTAATCATGCGATCGCAAAACTCCGTGCTTTAACTCAAACAAATGTTCAGCAGGGTTGGCGATACTGTAATGAAGATATTCCTTACCCTGTGGCCACTCAACCAGAGTGCTGGGAGAATTGGTCAATAGCCCAACGTAATGACAAGGATTACATTACTTGGTCTGCTGGCAGACAAGTGATCTGGTTAACTCAACGATTCCTAGTGCCCCAGGATTTGCAGCGCTATCCTTTAGCGGGCTTAGGATTACGTTTGGTATTGACGTGGTGGGCAGAATCGGCTGAGATTTTTGTCAACGGTCAGCTGGTACAAGAAGGGGATTTGTTTGATTCCTCCACACGGATGCTGCTAACTTCAACAGTCGTGCCAGGGGAAGAGTTTGCCGTAGCCCTAAGGTTGGTTAGTCCTGGTCATGATATCGGGGGATTAATGCGATCGCAAATCCTCTACGAAGCCACCAATCATGATATCGATCCAGGCTTTGTAGCTGATGAATTGGCTGTCTTACAAAAGTATAGCGCTAACTTTGAACCCGAAAAATTAGCGACTCTAGCTAAGGCTGTGGCTGAGATTAATTGGGATATGGTTTCACAGCCGACAGAATTTATGCGATCGCTTACCCGATTGCGCCAACAACTCAGTACAATTGAGAATTCAAACTTCAGAATTCAAAATAGTCAAAACTCTATCCAAATGCTAGGTCATGCTCACCTTGATCTAGCTTGGTTATGGCCAGTGAGCGAGACCTGGGACGTAGCTGTGCGTACCTTTGAATCAGTATTAAAGCTACAGCAAGAATTTCCAGATTTCACCTTTTGCCATACCACACCTGCCCTTTATGCCTGGATAGAGCAGCATCGCCCTGACTTATTTAAAGCGATTAAACAACAAGTGGCTGCTGGTCGCTGGGAAATTGTGGGGGGGATGTGGGTAGAACCGGAATTAAATTTAATTGATGGTGAATCAATAGTTCGACAAATCCTCTATGGTCAACGTTACGTCCAGAAAACCTTCGGTCAGTTAACCACAGTGGCATGGGTAACCGATAGTTTTGGCTTCTGTTGGCAACTACCTCAATTGCTCAAACAGGGTGGAATTGACTACTTCGTGACCCAGAAGCTGCACTGGAACGATAGCACCAAATTTCCCTATGGTGCTTTCTGGTGGCAGTCTCCCGATGGCAGTCAAATCTTCAGCCTAATGTCTCCCCCTAACGTTGCTGGTGTTATGGATACAAATCCCATTACTATGGCAAGCTATGCCATTGATTGGGAAATTCAAACTTCACTCAAGGAGGCATTTTGGTTACCTGGTGTGGGAGATCATGGCGGTGGTCCCACCAGGGATATGTTACAAGTAGCAAGACGTTGGCAACAATCCCCATTCTTCCCAAAGCTGGAATTTACCACGGCCAGTGAGTATTTGTTGTTCGCGAAGCGTGGCCTTTTGGCCAAGGTTAGCAGGTTGAAGGTTGCAAGTTGTGTTGAGAACCTTAGTGTCGGAAGTGTCGGAAGTGTGGGGAGAGAAGAAAGCAGAACAGAGCAGAGGGGAGGGGGGAAAGGCCAAAGCCAAACCACTAAAGAGATTCCGGTCTGGAATGATGAACTATATCTAGAATTCCATCGGGGTTGCTATACCACTCACGCTGACCAAAAGCGCTATCTACGTCGTTGTGAGGGATTGTTGTACCAAGCAGAACTGTTTGCAGCCCTAAAAACCATTGCGACAGGACAAGCGTATCCTAAGACTGAACTAGAGGAAGCCTGGAAAAAGGTGTTATTTAATCAGTTCCACGATATATTACCAGGAACATCGATTCCGGAAGTCTTTGTAGACGCTAATCAGGCTTGGCAGGAAGTAGAGGAGGTGACAGAGGAGATATTGGAGGAATCATTAAATGCGATCGCATCCAAGATCACCCTGCCACCACCACCGAAACCCAATGCTCAAGCCATTATTGTCTTTAATCCTCTCAATTGGCAGCGTTCAGAAGTAATTGCTATTTCTTTAGCTATTTCGTTACCTGTTTCTATACCGGTCGGGTCAATCGAATGGGAAGTGTATGACTGTTTTGGGGAAAAGATAGTGTCTCAAGTTAGGCACGATCAAGCCCAGCACATCCAAAACCATGACAATAACAATGACAATCTCTCTTATTCTCAAATAGAATTGCTGTTTCTAGCCAGTAATATTCCTTCGGTAGGATATCGTGTTTTTTGGTTGTGCAGCAATGATGTGGAGTTGAGCATAGAGCTATCTCCCGATTCCCGATTCCCGATTCCCGATTCCCTCCTGGGAGGGGTTAGGGCGTGTTTTCAAAGTTTTCCGCAAGATTTAGATCCCCCCCAGCCCCCCTTAATAAGGGGGGAGCCAAACTCAAAGTCCCCCGAGCGAGCAATCCCTCGCTCGGGGGATTTAGCCCCCCAGCCCCCCTTAATAAGGGGGGAGCCAAACTCAAAGTCCCCCTTTTTTAAGGGGGATTTAGGGGGATCTCCGAGTTTGAAGACATGCCCTAGGGGTGGGTACCGATTCCCGATTCCCAATTCCCGATTCCCGATTCCCGATTCCCGATTCCCGATTCCCGATTCCCGA
>NZ_JAAHHE010000002.1:0-158972 GCF_010692525.1 Moorena sp. SIO3B2 | reverse complement strand
AATGATTGCAAATACGGTTATGATGCCCAGGCGTCCCAATTACGTCTAACATTGCTTCGCTCTCCGACGTGGCCCGATCCTGAAGCTGATCAAGGCATCCACCAATTCACCTATGCTCTTTATCCTCATCAAGGCAATTGGCGTTTTGCAGATACAATTCACCTAGCATACCAGCTTAACTTACCATTTCTAAGTTTACTTTGGTCTCCCCCCAATAGTTCTGTTGTCAGTAATAATGTCAGTAATAATAGTCAACCTTCTTTACCATCAACCGGACAACTATTAAATTTGTCAGCCAAGACTTTAATTTTGATGGCACTTAAACAATCCGAAGATATCCCTGATCAATGGATTCTCAGGTGTTATGAATCTCATGGGGAGTCAGCAAATTTATCCTTAGTAAGTGATTTGGGATTAAAAGTAGTTCACCCAGTTGATTTATTGGAAAGACCCGTTAGTTTATCAGAACCATCACCGGATGGAAAAGTAGTTCAGATAGAGCCTTGGAAAATAAGTAGTTTTGCAGTTAGATTAATAACCTAGAAGGGAGTCGGGAGTCGGGAATCGGGAATCGGGAGTCGGGAGTCCGGAGGTAAGCTATCAGCTATCAGCGTGTCGCGTATCAGCTATCAGTTATCAGCTAAAGGCTGAGGGCTGAGGGCTGAGGGCTGAGGGCTGAGGGCTGACCACTGACCGCTGAATCCTTACCTATTTTCTAATCTGCACTGGCATAATCAAATAGGTCATCTTCAATCCCCCTAGAGGCATAAAAATCACAGGACTATTAGCTTCATTCATCTGCATTTTAATCTCAGAGGTAGAAAGGGCTTTTAAGCCATCAATTAAGTACTTAACATTAAAAGCAATTTCCAAACTATCACCCGATATTTCTACTTCCATTGACTCCCGACCACTACCCAAATCTTTTGCCTCTACCGAGAGGTGAAGCCGCTGGTTAACACTATCGATATTAAACTTGACAATATTATTTTTCTGATCAGCCAACACTGCAATCCGTTCTACTGCACTCAGTAATTGACGGCGATCGAGAATGAGCTGACGCTCAAAGTGTTTGGGAAGCAGCTGATGATAGGAAGGGTACTGTCCTTCCAGAGTTCGGCTTGTTAAAAGCTGTTCTCCTCCTTGACAAACAATCTGACCAGGTTCAAACTGAATCGCAATAATATCTTGAGCTTCAGCCTTAGATACTATCCGCTCCAACTCCCTTAACGCTCTAGCTGGTAAAGTAAATTCTAGGGGGAAATCATGATCATCCAATTCTTGGGTAGCTTCAGTCGTTGCACTTTCCTCTATTGTGCGATTAGTTTCCACAACTGCTAGTCGGTGACCATCGGTAGCAGCAAATTCCAATTTGTCCGACTGTACAGTAAGGTGAACCCCCGTCAACACTTGCTTAGTTTCATCAGAACTGGTGGCAAATAAAGAACCCTGCAATCCAGCCTTTAAGACTTCTACAGGAATATGAACCGCAACGGATGTGTTAACTTCCGGCAGTTCGGGGAATTCCTCAGAACTCATGCCTCGAACCTGATAACGTCCGGTAGCCGAGGTTAAGGTCACAATCAGGCTATCACTGTCTGTTCCTGTCCCATCATCCTCTAGAGTAATTTCCCCTGAAGGTAGACGGGAGACAATATCATTGAGCAGTTTGGCTGGCAGCGTAATTTCCCCTCCTGTCTCAACGTCAGCATTAAAGCTAGTCTGGATACCCACGCTCAGGTCGAAAGCAGTTAGTAGCACCCGCTGATTTTTTTGGTCTGCTTCTAACAAAACATTACCCAGCACAGGATGAGTAGGGCGAGAAGGGACTACCCGACTCACTAGTGAAAGGTTTGTATTGAGGTCACTTTGACTGCAAACCAGTTTCATGATTGGTTTTCTAATGGGGCTTGCTTTAGCAAAAAACTATAGTACTCGATTACTAATCTTTCTACAAAACCACCTCAAAAACCTAAGTATTCAGTGGTCAGTAGTCAGCGGTCAGTGGTCAGTGGTCAGCGGTCAGTGGTCAGCGGTCAGTGGTCAGCGGTCAGCGGTCAGCCTTTAGCTGATAGCTGATAGCTGATAACTGATACCTGATAGCTGATAGCTGATGACTGATAGCTGATGACTGATAGCTGATAACTGATAGCTGATAACTGATAGCTGATAACTGATAACTGATAGCTGATAGCTGATAGCTGATAACTGATAGCTGAATACTAATTGGGCTAGTAATCCATTTGTGGAAAAAGTTGTGGAAAAATTCGGTGATTTTTCCACAGAGCATTTATACTCAGAAGCCAGATATTCCAGCAGTAGACTCGATCATAACATCAAGCTCAAGGGGTTAATTAATAAACTTTAATTAATAAACTTTAGTTAATATAGTGTTTTCTAGGCTAATCAGGTACAGAGTATTTTTTCCCTGTTCCCTATTCCCTATTCCCTATTCCCTATTCCCTATTCCCTATTCCCTAAAAGCCAGGACAAAATTACCTCAAACGTCGCTGATAATTGCTATAAACACGCTTTATTTTTGGTTTTGACTCCTGGCTGTCAGATTTATGCGATCGCTTAACTGAGAAAGTTTCTGAGCTAACTCATCATCTTTTTCCCGCAGCTGAGTTATTTTATCGCAGCTGTACATGACTGTCGTGTGGTCTTTGCCCCCAAATTCTTCCCCAATTCGGGGTAGGCTCAATTCTGTATGCTGCCTCATCAGATACATGCTAAATCCGCAATAGTTCCCAGAGTAAATAGTTCTAACAGCTGTTGGGTCAAGCCTTTGAGTTGACCCAGTTCTTGTGCTAGACAGATAGCTAAAATGTAAGCTATCCCTACACCCGCTAAACTTCGGTAGGGTGACTCTTCCGGCAGTTGCTTAGGATTGAGAATGGCATCAGCGTCTGGAAGTTCTGGAGGTAGGTCATGGTGGTCAGTTACAATAACCGTTATTCCAAGTTCTACAGCTCTAGCAATAGGTTCATGGGCAGCAATACCATTATCAACCGTTAAAATCACACCCACCCCTTCCTCCGCAAATTCTTCCACAATCCGTGTATTGATGCCATAACCCTCTGTCATCCGGCTGGGTATGGCGTAGTCTACATCAGCCCCCAACCAGCGTAATGCTCTGAGTAACAAAGCCGTGCTGGTCATGCCATCAGCATCGTAGTCTCCACAGATAGCGATTTTTTCTTGATTTGCGATCGCTTCAGTGAGCATCCCGACACTAATTGCCAAATCGGGAAATTCATCAATCGGTGCAGGCATCACCTGAGATAGGGGATTGAGGAAAACCTCGGCTTGTTCAGAGGTTTCAATGCCCCGATTGATCAGGAGTTGAGCGATTAGGGGGGAAATGCCTCTAGCTTGGGCGAGTTGGTCAGCTTGTTCAGTTTTGAGGGGGGCAATTTCCCAACGCTGATTAGGCAATTGGGCATGGGGTTTGGATGGGGTGGGTGAGAGGTGGTTGTGCACAGGTGTCGTGATCGAACAACAATAGCCCATACTACCACCCATACTATCAGTTATTGAATTTGACCGAAATAATTACAATAGGTTATAATCTTAACATTTTGTAATACTCAGCTGCCTGGGTTTGTCAAGCCAGAGATCACCTATCGATAGATATATCTTTAACAGCTATCTGCAAACCCCTTTAATCCTGATTAATTGTCAATTTTAAATTGTTAATTAATCAGGAAAAATTGTCTGGTTTCTATTACTTAACCGTAGTCAATAGGACAGGCTCTGAACCCTATTTTAAATTAAAATTTTTTTATTAAACTTCCCGACTAAAATCAGGAAAGTAAGTCAATTTCAAGGCACGTTTAACAAAATCAGAAGGAACTTTGGTAACTATGGATTACCGCCATATTCAGTTTTGCGATCGCAAATCTCAAATCGACTATTACCAGCTACAGCAATTGTTTAACCTAGGTGCTTTTTGGGCAAAAGACCGAAAAATCGAGGATTGGCAAGTTGCGATCGCTAACAGTAATCCTGTCATCAGCGTTTGGGATAACCAGAAGCTGATTGGATTAGCTAGAGCTACCTCTGACGGAATTTATCGGGGAACCATTTGGGATGTCGTTATCCATCCAGACTATCGAGGAGCTGGGCTAGGGCGTAAGCTAGTGGAAACCGTACTCTCTCATCCTCAGATGAGCCGAGTAGAGAGAGTTTATCTGATGACCACCCATCAACAAAGTTTTTACGAACGCATTGGTTTTGAGGTGAACTCCAGTACCACAATGGTATTGTACAATCAGCCTCTAGCTACTCCAGTGCCTAGTAAGGCTCTACAATCTCAGGAATCCCCTGGGGTATAGAAACTTGAAACCGGGTAAGATTCTCAGCAGAGGTATCATTGTCAGCTTCTTCACTGGGGACCGCTAATACTTCTATACGCCCCTGCATCACTTCCAAGAGTGTTTGAATCATCAACAAGGTCAGTCCAGATGAAGTGGATACCGTTTCACTGGGCTGTTTTGATTGATCTGGTGGTAATTGCAATAAATCAACAGCTTCAGCCCAACAGCTGATAGCACAGGGCATATCAATCCAGATGGAAACTGTTTCAGATTTAGAGGAGAGTGTAGTCGAAACTTTAATTTCACCACTGCTTATCTGAGTAATCGCAGTATCCACAATCATTAGTAATGCTTGTCGAAAACGCCGTGGATCTACTAAAACGTGAATTTGGGGGTCAGGTGGAACTATTTGCAGTTGGAGATTGCGATTGGCAGCTTGCAAATAGGTCAGACGATAGAGGTCTTCCAACAGCTGCTTCAAGGGGACTGAGCAAATCTCCAAAACGTTAGTACCGTGTTCAGTTTTAGCTACAGCAGTCACCTCATCAAGCAGTTTGACCATAGTATGGGCAGAGGCGTTAGCCTGGTTCACAAATTCTCTCTCTTCTTCTGGAGACTCACACAGATCCGACAAAATCAACTGATGTAAACCAATCAACCGACTCAGAGGCGATCGCAACTCGTGGGAAGTTCGTGCCAAAAATCCGGCTTTAAACTGGCTCATTTCCATTGCCATTTGGTAAGCCAATTGATTTTGCTTGAATTCCTGTTTCAGACCCTGGATTTCTTCAGCATCAGTATCAGTTTGATGGCATCCAGAGGTCTTTGAGTCTGTGCTTTCATGGAGGTGCGACCCAAGGCCGGGGAACCCGGCCATTGGAAAGCGCACCTTAAGGTGCGACCCAAGGCCGGGGAACCCGGCCATTGGAAAGCGCACCTTTAAAAATTTCCGGAAGCGACTCCCCATAACTCCTAACCCAATGCCTACTAGCAAATAGATCAGATCTGTCTCACCCATGCTTATTAAGTCTTGCCACACTAAAAACGTCAACAGGTGCGACCCGAAGGTGCGACCCTAGGCCGCGAGGGATTGCTCGCGGCCTTGGAGGCGCGACAATCGCGCGAATTTAATTCGCCAAGGTCAAGCGCACCTAACAAAATTGAAGGATAAAGAATGAAGGTTGAAGATTGTACTGCTGGTAATCGACAAGGGTAGAGTTGGGTAGGCAACGAGGCTAAAAAAATACCTGTTGCTGAGTAACCAATCGATAGAACCTTTTCAGGATTCCTTCACAATTCAGGGTTCCTTCACAATTCAAACTTCATACTTTTTTGTCAGATCTTTTTAAGGATAGCTAGTTTTTTTAAAAGGTGAGTAGAACTATTCAAACTCTGAATCGTCTAATTCAATCCCTCCAGCACGCAAAATTTCCCAGCCACTGCTGGTCCATTTGGCAACAGTAGACGGGACGCCAATCTTGTCTGGTTTGATCGCTTCTAACTCAGCTGGCTGGAGGGTCAATACCTCGGGAAACTGCACCTCAACCGCTGCCATTGTTTGTAAAGGTGGCTCGCCTGAGTAATTAGCACTGGTAGTTGCCAACGGACCAGTCTTGGACAAAATTGCGATCGCTATCCTGGAAGCTGGCACACGCACCCCAATAGTAGTCGGGTCAGAAGGATTCATAACGGTAGGTACTTTATCTGAAGCGGGTAAAACCAATGTTAATGCTCCTGGCCAATACTTAACAGCCATGTGTTCCCAAATCGACCTCTGTGCGGAAGTACCTTGAACAAATGGCCAAAGAGACTTAGGAGATGCCCCCATCAAAATCAAAGGTTTGTCTTGAGGACGCCGCTTTGCCTCAAACACCAACTCTGACTTGTGCGGTAGCACTGCTAGTGCTGGTACTGTATCTGTCGGAAAACTTACCAGCTTACCTGAGAGAGCCCCGGAAATCAGGGTAGCCATAGAAACTTGGGTCATTGCTCACCAGCACACTAAAAAGTAGAAGCTATCACGTCAAAGGTAAAAGCTTGGGAAAATTCTCCAAAGCTTTTTACCTGTGGGCATCTATGCATACCTTGTTTATACTTCATACTTCCTATAAGCTAGAGCAAAGCGGTCAATACCTGCTAAATCTGGAAATATCTGGATCTCAGAGTAACTGCCATGGTTTTGGAGTAGTTGAACAACCTTGTCCGCTTGTCCTGCCATCATTTCAATTAACCAAACACCGCCTGGGCGCAGATAATCCCCAGACATGTCAATCAGCTGTCGGATACAGTCTAGACCATCCCTGCCACCGTCGAGGGCAATATGGGGTTCATGGTAGTATATTTCTGGTTGTAGCTGTTTGAGGGAGTTACTAGGTATATAAGGTGGGTTTGCCACCATACCACTTAACTGACCTTTCAAGGCTTCTAGAGGTGAATACCAATAACCATGGTAGAACTTAATTTTTTCTGCCATGCCCAACTGTTGAGCATTCAATTGAGCGATGGCAAGGGCTTCTTCAGTGCAATCAACGGCATGAATAGTCCCATGGGGAAATACCTCTGCCAGTCCACAAGCGATCGCTCCACTACCAGTCCCCAAATCCGCCCAGTGTCCTGATGATAAGTCAGGTGTAGAGCTCATAGCTACACCATTGACCGCCAGATCAATCAGGGATTCAGTTTCTGGGCGGGGAATCAGGACAGCTGGGGAAACTCTCAAGGAGAAATGACGCCAAGGAGTAACCCCAGCTAGGTATTGAACTGGGCATCGCTGATGGATACGCTTTTGCCACAGTTGGGTGAGTACAGGTAGAGGTTGGGAAAGTTGAATAGTTGAGTTTTCAGTGGCTTGCCCTAACAAGGAACACTGTTGCCATGACTCCAAGCGTAGCACTAATGGGTCAAGCTCAGCTACCTCCTTTAGCAACCAGTCCACTTCAGCTGTAGGGACACCTGCCTCGGCGGCAGACTTGCAGGCATCTTGACGCCACTGCCAGAGTTCTTTTCCCGAGACCACCCACCGCTGACCCATAATCATTGATTTGGACGTTGGAGTTGATTTTGGGACAGACCTTGCAAAAATTTCAGGGATTCCTGGGATGGCACTAGTACGATTTTCTCTAGCTGCTGATCGTTGCTGTCCTGTAAGGTTTTTATAACGCCCTCTAGAGGCACTACCTCTATCTTAACCTGGGAGTTAGGGTCTTGCTGCTTATAGCGATTCACTATACTCTGCAATTGCTCTTTGTTAAAAAAGAACGGAATTGATGAGACCCCATTTTGTTGAATGGTTAGGTATCCGCTGTTGCTAGCTTCTTTGGCCACAAACAGCGGTACGCCCTGAAATGGCTTTTTTTCTTGACCATTTTGGTTCCAGATCGCTTGTGCCTGCTTTACCTGCTGTTGGTTTGGTATGTAGGCAAAATTTAAACCATTGGGAACAGTGCGATTCTTTTGATTTTGCTCATGAACTTCCCCCAAAGATACAGGCACTACTTGAACCTTGTTACCTAGTTGAGGATTCTCCTGCTTTAAACGCTGTACAAAGGCATTAGCATCTTCTTGGCTAATAAACACACCTGCCACTGAGGTAGTCTTCTTTTGATCTTGCTGATCTGGAATTGAGGCTACTAGTGGCGAACCTTTAGTATCAGTAACTGCAAATACAGGTACAGGTGTCAACTTTTCTCTTACCTGCTCTTCGGTCAGAGCCAGTGCCGCTAAATTTTCCGCACTCACTGAGCCTAGTAAGGCACTCCCTACTAAACTTAATGTTGTGCCCCAACGGAACAATGATTTCATAGAAATTACCTCGAATTTTAACGAAGAAGAGCCTGTTACAACTAGAATACCCTGCTCACTGAGAGATCTGAACGCAACTTACTAACCTCTAGTAGAGGCAGAGATTAAATTCATTCTTGTCGATCATAGCTTGACGTGGCATGTTAACTTAGCTGATCAGCGGCGTTTCATGGCTCTGCACCTGACTATTATCAAGTTTCACTGACTTTACCCTGGTGTCTTGACTGATTAGACTTATTGATTGATCGATTTCCAATCGGGATGACAGGATTTGAACCTGCGACATCCTGCTCCCAAAGCAGGCGCGCTACCAAGCTGCGCTACATCCCGGATGCTACCTCTAAGCAGTATAACCAGTATAACTCACTTTTGGCATTTTGTGTGTACTCTAGATTAATCTGGATACCAAAACATGCCTTTAATACCTTCTGGGTCAGGCATAAATCCCATTTTACGGTAAAAACTTACCACTTGAGGATCGGCAAATAGGGTGATATTGCTAATATCTTGGCTGCGCAATTTTTTGATCATATATCTCATCAAAGCTTTACCTAGTCCCTTGGCTTGGAAATCTGGATGAACTACTACATCCCAGATTGTGGCATTGAAAGCATGATCAGAAGTGGCACGGGCAAAGCCAATTAAGCGCCTCGTGTTACCTCGCTGGTACCACATAGAAGTAACCAAAAAGCTATGCTGAATGGCTTTCTTAACTTTGCGCAGAGGACGCCGAGACCAACCAACAGCATCACAAAGTTCTTCCAATTCGTACAGGTCAATTTCCCGTGTTGTACTGAAAAATACCCGTGAGGTACCGTCGGTGCGATATTTGACACCTTCTACGGTATCTCCTTCAGATCGTGTTTGAGGCAAAGCAGTATCAGAACTGCTAAAGAAGCTTTTCCAAAAACCCATGCAGGTGTGACAGTGGCGTTATCATAATTGTGAGCTACTTGGACTGGTAATGGTCTTCTTTCCCTGACGGCTCAGACGTTCTGGGTCTCGGTCAACCAGAGCCAGACTTAAATGTTTTAAAAAACAGAAAGTGATATTTGATCTATATGGTTTTACTCCACCAGGAAAACTATCATACCCGACCTACCTTGATCTGAAACTAATTCTTTGTGCAAATGATAATACCACAATTAAGCCTCCTATCCAAATTCCCATCCTAGCATTCCCTCAAGGCTCGCGCTCTTTGAAGTTGCTTGGGTAAGATTCTCGCGTCGGAGGGGGCACAGCTGTTTCAGGCTAGGAAGGTACCGAAGGTGGGGAAGTTGGGGAAGATTAGTTAGACTAGGCTAATCAGCAGGATTGCTCAGAAATGAATCAGATCCGCCCTTGTTGTTGGCTGGGGGCTCCAACCCATATATATCAAGAAATCAAGCAAATCAAGGTGCGCTTTCCAATGGGCGAGTAAATCGCCCTTGGGTCGCACCTCAATGTTAAACTCTATCTATATATACATTTAAGGCTCTTTTATCAGTATTTTTGTAAGTCCCCCTAGAAGCTGACGGGGTTGTGTTAACTCAAAAAGCTTAGGTGCGCTTGACCTTGGCAAATTAAATTCGCCACGGGTCGCACCTTTTGATAAACAAGAATAGCCACCTACCCCTATCGATCACTGTGGGTTGGAAATCATCCCAACAAGAAATCCTGAAACGCTTCAACCGAGCGTTTCCTAAGTTCTATGAACAGTTTGTCAGTAGTGAGATCCAACTGCACAACCTCAAACTGGCTTACCGACTCTATAAAACCCAACATGCTGTAATTGAGATCAAACCGGAAGGCTCAAAAAGTGTCCTGCACTTTGCTTACCGCAATGAGTCTTTTCTGCTCAGTGACATTTTTGGCGTTCTGACTGCCTATGGACTGACTATCCACAGTCTCAGTCTTTATGGTCAAATTAGTCCCCCAATGCTGGTGTTTATGAAACTAGTGGTGTCTCGTGACCGGAAAGCGCTGACCTACAAAACCTCAGAAAATGTCTGCCGTGCCCTGAGGGAGGCTTTGGCAGGGCGCTTTGAGGTGGAACAAATGCTGGCAGTGGAATTTAATCTCGATGCTGGCTTGAAGCAGGTAGAAACAGAATTTTATGTAGACCCAGTGTTTCATCTACCAGCGCTGTTAATTGAGGCCAATAACCAACCTGGATTATTTTACAAAGTTATGTATGCCATCTGGCAAGAGGATTTACTGGTGGTCAATGCCAACTTGCTGGTGTGGCGGGGACGAACCCGACTGATTCTTTACCTACTAGGTCCTAACGGAAACTTGATTCCCGATTATTTAGGTCAAAAAATTGCTGAAAGCATTCGGAGGCGATTACTAGGTCAAGTGTTTTAGTTATCATTGGGTGACAAGCACAGGTGAGACCCGAAAGTGCGACCCAAGGGCGATTTACTCGCCCATTGGAAAGCCCACCAAAGCCAGAATTTAATTCTTAATGGGGAAAGCGCACCTAAGGACTTATGCCGCAAACCCAGTTTCTTAAGGTAATTACTACGATTTCAGCCTTTGATATATAACCAGAAACCGGGTTTTAAGGCTATTGGTGGCTAAGTCCGTCATCCTGCCTACTTTTCAAGTAAAGACAAACAAGATGTGATTAAAATCACTGACTAATTTCCTATCCTGTTAATTCTTCGATAAGATCAAGGTATGGCAAGCATTAACATCCTAGGAGTATCCCATACTTACGAATTAACACCTCCTACTCAATCATCCTGTCCTGTTCTGGTTTTCATCCACGGCTGGCTGTTAAGCCGTAGCTATTGGCAACCTCTAATTTATAGGTTGTCACAGCAGTATCAGTGTCTGATTTATGACCTGCGGGGATTCGGTGAATCCCAGTCCCAAATTCATAACACTCAAAGCTCAACATCGAACCGGGACTCGGAATCACCATTTCCTGAGACTGCTGCTTCATCCACTGACCGCTATAGCTTAGCTGCCTATGCTCAGGACTTGGGCATCCTGCTAGAAAAACTGGGAATCGAGCCGGCTTGGTTGGTTGGTCATTCCCTAGGGGGTAGCATTGCTCTATGGGGTGCCTATTTGCTGCCTCAGAGGATTCAAGGGGTAATCTGTCTTAATGCTGGTGGTGGGATTTATCTGAAAGAAGAATTTGAGCGGTTTCGGGTGGCTGGTCAGCAGTTGGTAAAACGGCGTCCCCGTTGGTTGTGTTATGTCCCTTTACTGGACTTACTGTTTACCAGGGCTCAGGTAGCGCGCCCTATTGCCCGGAAATGGGGACGTCAACGGGTTATTGATTTTGTTACTGCTAACGCAGAAGCTGCATTGAGAACCTTATTAGATTCTACCACAGAAGCGGAGGTGCATCGCTTACCTCAGGTAGTTTCCCGACTCAAACAACCTGTTTATTTCATTGCTGGTACTAAGGATAAGGTAATGGAACCCAAATATGTGCGCCATCTTGCTAGTTTTCACAGTCTCTTTCAATCCTGTGGGGACAATGTGATTGAAATTGCTGAATGTGGACATATGGCGATGGTTGAGAAACCAGAGACTATTGATGATCAAATTCGTCAAATTTTGGCTAATTACAGTTAATTAAAATGGTTAATTAGAATGGGCGAGGCTCAAGCTAATAGAGAACTTTAGCCTCACCCCAGGCTGGGAATGATCGGGCGATCTAGCCGAGATTTGCTTAATGCATAACCTAGATAATTCGGCGTTGATGATTAATGGAATAATTGAGGGGAGTGGGGAATGGGGAATGGGTAACTGACCACTGATAAATGACCCGACTATACTTGATATCATTTCTTACTTCAGCAACGTCGAAAATTCAGAGGGAAGTGCTAGGCAAGTGCAGCACCAAACAGATCACCGGCTTCATTTGCTCCTAGACCTGCCTGATCCAGTCCTTGGCTAGGTACCAATCCGTTAGCGGAGCCATGAAAGATAAAGGCAAACCCGGACTTGGGATCAGACCCAGGAGCTTCACCAGGGGCTCCAACCCCTAGGTCGTCAAAACCGTCGCCGTTGAAGTCTCCCACTGCTAAGGATTCACCAAACCGATCACCAGCCTCATTGGCTCCCAGTCCTGCCTGACTCAGCCCTTGGCTGGCGACCAGTCCGTTCTGGGAACCATTAAACACAAAGGCAAACCCCGACTTGGGAGCCGACCCCGGGGCTTCACCAGGGGCACCAACTACTAAGTCGTCAAAACCGTCGCCGTTGAAGTCTCCCACTGCTAAGGATTCACCAAACCGATCACCAGCCTCATTGGCTCCCAGTCCTGCCTGACTCAGCCCTTGGCTGGCGACCAGTCCGTTCTGGGAACCATTAAACACAAAGGCAAACCCCGACTTGGGAGCCGACCCCGGGGCTTCACCAGGGGCACCAACTACTAAGTCGTCAAAACCGTCGCCGTTGAAGTCTCCCACTGCTAAGGATTCACCAAACCGATCATCAGCCTCATTGGCTCCCAGTCCTGCCTGACTCAGCCCTTGGCTGGCGACAAGTCCGTTCTGGGAACCATTAAACACAAAGGCAAACCCCGACTTGGGAGCCGACCCCGGGGCTTCACCAGGAGCCCCAACCACTAAGTCGTCAAAACCGTCACCGTTAAAGTCTCCCACTGCTAAGGATTCACCAAACCGATCATCAGCCTCATTGGCTCCAAGTCCTGCCTGATCCAGCCCTTGGCTGGCGACCAGTCCGTTCTGGGAACCATTAAACACAAAGGCAAACCCCGACTTGGGAGCCGACCCCGGGGCTTCACCAGGAGCCCCAACCACTAAGTCGTCAAAACCGTCGCCGTTGAAGTCTCCCACTGCTAAGGATTCACCAAACCGATCATCAGCCTCATTGGCTCCAAGTCCTGCCTGACTCAGCCCTTGGCTGGCAACCAGTCCGTTCTGGGAACCATTAAACACAAAGGCAAACCCGGATTTGGGAGCCGACCCCGGGGCTTCACCAGGGGCCCCAACCACTAAGTCGTCAAAACCGTCGCCGTTGAAGTCTCCCACTGCTAAGGATTCACCAAACCGATCACCAGCTTCATTAGCTCCGAGTCCTGCCTGACCCAGCCCTTGCCTGGCGACCAGTCCGTTCTGGGAACCATTAAACACAAAGGCAAACCCCGACTTGGGAGCCGACCCCGGGGCTTCACCAGGGGCACCTACTACTAAGTCGTCAAAACCGTCTTTGTTAAAATCTGCCATAATTATTTACCTACTTGGATTTGGTTTGAGCGCTTTCCCAATTCCCTCTGTAGACTTCTCAGACCCAGTTCAGGAGTTTATGCAGTCAGTTACGAAACTTTACATTGATTGGGTAGGCTATGATAATCACCAGCCAGAAACTCTCTGCTGATTGTTGGTCTAAATTAGCTTGCCCAAATCCAGTACCTGTGCAGAACCAGTCAAAAAGAGCATTTGCACAGTAGCGATGCAGCGCGGTCTTGGGGGTTTCCCCCATGAGCGACTGCATCAAGAATGGTGCGATCGCTCCCGTAGCCTGGTGTTGGTAGCGGGTAAACATTGCCTGATAGCTCTTGCAGTAGTCTTCGTAGAGTTAGCGTGTTTTTTTGTGTTAAACCTGATCCATAAAGAGCGCCCTGATTACTTTAACAGTCGGATCAGAATGCGTAGATAATGTGGCAACAAGACCCCCGAAACCATCAAATTCTGTTTCTCTCCATCTTCCTAGTCTTGGGCATCAGCACTCGGGACTGGACACTAAGACCAGACTTGATTCTAGTTGTAATCGCAAGCTGTCTACTAACTCAGTGGTTAGCAGCATTTCTTTGGTCAAACCCCAAACACAGATCCGCAATCAAAAACTCTGGGGAGCTTGGCCTCTCTTTCTTTGGCCTCCCTTTCCTTGGCCTCCCTTTGAGTTTTAATCCCAAACCCTATTTCCAAACTAGCCTTGAATGGTGCAAAATTCAAACCTTAGAAACAATTCTTAATCTGCTGACAAAAAAATCAAATTGCCCCCAGGATAATGATGCTACTTTCGCCAGTTCTCCCAAACCCCCTTCCCTAAAAAGTGCTATGATTACAGCCTTAAGCTTGAGTCTGCTGCTGCGTGCTGATAACTATAGCACTATGGTTTTAGCTGGCTCCCTAGGAATTTTGAGTAAATTTATTTTCCGAGTAGAGGGCAAGCATTTTTTTAATCCAGCCAATTTCGGAATTATTGCTGTTCTTATCCTAAGCAATGATGCTTGGGTTTCTCCCGGACAGTGGGGGGATGATGGTTGGTATGCTCTATTATTTGCTGGTACTGGCAGTATGGTGTTAAAACGGGTAGGACGATGGGATACAACGGCAGCGTTTTTGGGTGCTTATGCCGTTTTAGAAGGGATTAGAAATGTCTGGCTTGGCTGGAGTTGGGATGTATTTTGCCATCGCTTGATGAGTGGGTCTTTGTTACTATTTGCCCTATTTATGCTAACCGACCCTCGCTCAATCCCCAATGCACCGATTAGTCGATTGCTATGGGCGGTGTGTATTGCGTTACTCACTTTTATATTGCGCAATCAATTCTTCATGCCTACTGCTATTTTCTGGGCGTTGTTTGCCCTATCCCCTTTGACCGTAATTTTGGATTTTATTTGGTCATCTACAAGATTTTCCTGGCATGATAGTGAATCTTAGGTGCGCTTTCCGCATCTAATTATTAAATTCGCCACGGGTCGCACCTATTAAATGACGTGAATTAAGCTTATAAAAATGAAAATTATTCGGGTTATAAGTACTATTATTATAACGGTTTTAGTGAGTTTAGGGTTGGCTCAAAAAGCTTGGGGTTTTTGTGGGTTTTATGTGGCCAAAGCTGATACTAAACTATATAACCAGACGTCTCAAGTGGTAATTGCTCGGGATGGCGATCGCACTGTTTTAACCATGGCAAATGACTATCAAGGGGATGTTAAAGACTTTGCCATGGTTGTCCCAGTTCCTGTGGTGCTTCAGCGAGAACAGGTGAATGTAGGTGACCCTAAGATTATTGAAGGCCTCGATCAGTTTAGTGCACCTCGACTAGTGGAATATTTTGACCCAAACCCCTGTGCCGATAACCGAAGGTATCTCGAAAGTGCGCCAGCAGACCTAGGTCGTCCAGGTGGCACAAGGGGAGCGGATGCTTATGATCGTAGTTTAGGTGTCACGGTAGAGGAGCGCTTCTCAGTTGGAGAATATAACATTCTTATCCTCAGTGCTAAGGACTCTAGAGGTTTAGAAACCTGGCTCAGACGCAACGGTTACAAAATTCCACGGGGAGCAAATCGGTTATTGCGACCCTACATCCGCCAGAATATGAAATTTTTCGTTGCCAAAGTCAATCTGGAGGAATTTGACCCCCCCAATGTGAATCTGCACGAATTTGACCCCCCCAATGTGAATCTGCACGAATTTGACAAAACTGCCTACCAACGGTTGCGACCCCTCCAGATGGCTTACGAGTCTCCCCGATTTATGCTGCCCATTCGCTTAGGAATGATGAATGCTACGGGTGAGCAAGACCTGATTGTGTATGTGTTATCACCCCGAGGTCAGGCTGAAATTACAAACTACCGCACTGTGAAGATTCCTTCTAATACTGAAATTCCAGTATTTGTCAAAGCAGAGTTTGGTGATTTCTACACTGCTATGTTCCAAACTGCTTACGAGGGTGAAGGTAAAAAAGTGGCTTTTCTTGAATATGCTTGGGATATGGCTAGTTGTGACCCATGTTCAGCTAATCCCCTCAATCGGGAAGAACTCCGGAAATCAGGTGTCTTTTGGCTAAACTCAGGAAGAACCAATAGAAGACCCAATAATGTTTATATCACTCGCCTCCATGTTCGCTATACCCGTGATACGTTCCCAGAAGATTTGATGTTCCAGGAAACGTCAAACCGTGAATTGTTTCAGGGACGATATATCCTTCGTCATCCCTTTACTGGGAAGATGAGCTGTAGCGCAGGAGTTGACTATCAACAATCCTTAAATCGACGATTGAAACAGGAAGCTCAAACCTTAGCTGAGTTGACTGGATGGGATATTGATGAAATCCGCAATAAAATCGATTTTCCTGATGTTAAGCCTATTCCTTGGTGGAGACATCTTTGGTAAACCATGGAAATCGTTACTTGTGACTTGTTACTTGGTTACTTGTTTTACTTGTTATTTCTTACTTGACAAGTAACAAGTAACCTAGACTTAATGTAAAGCAATCTAAATTTTAACAAAGATATGTAACGCAATTATAGCGTTTCTCGCAGTTATGAGGTACACTAGTCTTTGAGACTGATTACCTTAAAACCCTCTTTACTATTGCCTTTTGCCTTTTGCCTTTTGCCTTAAAGGGATAAGCAATGTCGCTCATGAGTATGAGAACTGCTATATCATAAATTTGACGGGTTGAACCAGGGTAAGCTCATCTAAATTAGTATCAAAAACTACAGATAAAAGTTTTTTGACTGAAGTTACTCTGTTCATTTGTACTACTTTGAGACTCAAACTCCCTTAAGGTAAGCGATGTAGCAATTGAGTTTCCCAAAAGGGAATAGGTAATAACCAATTTAAATGCATATCAGCTTATTTATAGGACAAGTTTTACTGCCCTTATTTTTACCCAAAGGAATGCGACCGGATCGGGTATTACGGGCAATTGTAGGATTAACAATATTTAGTTCAGCTGATCTAGCAGAAAAGGTGCGGGGTGGAATCCAAGCCATACCGAGAGGTCAAGTAGAAGCTTCTAAAGCCCTAGGTTTGAATACCCCGTTCACTTTAGGATTGATTGTTTTACCTCAAGCTTTTAAAATATCGATTCCATCGATTGTCGGTCAGTTTATTAGTCTGTTTCAGGATACAACACTGTTGGCAATTGTGGGATTATTATAATTGAATTATTGAATGATTAATTATAAATTATGAATGGGGTTGAAGGCGACTTAAAGTCTAGCTTTAGCTAAGTTCTGCTCAACCAGTCGCAATAGCAGAGGTTCCACTGCTAGCCCATATGAATGATAAGTGATGAATGATCAATTCTGAATGGGGTTCTGAGGTACTTGTTCAGCTTAGATGTTAATAACGGCAAGAGACCTTAACATCCTAAACTAACACTGACTCCTTGCTCGATTAAGATGATATTTTTATTGTTGATAGTCTAGATAAATTCGGAGTTAAACGCTATGTCACAAGAAATCTTCGACTTTGTGATTCCTCTCTATCAGTTGCGCTGGAACACGCGGGGTGTGCTTGAGGGAATTACAACCCATTACAAACCTCGCAGTATCCATGTGATTTCACCTGAGCCAGAGGCGCGATCACTACAACAGGTGTCTCAGGGTTGGGAAGTGGCTCCCCTTTATACCCATTCTGAGGAAACCTTCTTTCAAAAGAGTGGTCTGACAAAAGACAGAATTTGTGCTGAACTGGAACTCGGGGAATCCCTTTATACTCCAGGCTGGTTCTATCAGCAACTCTTAAAACTGGGTGCTGGTGAGGGAATTGATGACTTAAGTGAATGGTATGTTGTCTGGGATAGTGACCTACTTCCGGTTGCGACTTGGCCGCTGATTTGTGAGGAGAACCAAACCCAACAGCATACGTTTGCCCTACTTCAGCACAATCAGTGGGGCAATGCGAGCATTGTCTCCACTTGGGCAGAATGGATTCGCTCGGTGTTGGGGGTTGAACCCCTAACAGACCCTGAAGGCACTTTTATTCCCCATCATATGTGGTTTAAACAAGAGCACCTTAAGTCCTTTAAGTGTCAGGTGAGCAACTACTTTCAATCGGATGACCATTGGTTGTTGCTGATGATGCGATCTGCGCTGAAATTTGGCACCTTTAGTGAATATTGGTCTTACGTTTCCTGGGTGGCAGCTCAAGCCCCAGATCATCTGGCTTTTCATCCCTATGAACGCTATGGGGCAACCACTGAACGGTTTTTTGATGATGGTACGGGTTTGTTTTCTGCGACATTACGGCGATATCAATCGACGGTATCCCAGCCGACTCAAGAAAGCTTTTCTCCGTCCTATACAGAGTTAGAATCCTTTATTCAAGCTGAGTATGGGTCAGATCCGCTGCCATCTTCTTTATCTTTTGAAAGTAGCCCTCGACATCTCAAAAAGAACAGAGAGAATATGCATATCGAAGAGTTGCGTTCTCGTTGGAATCCTCGCATGACTGAAGTCTCTAGCACACACTAAAGATTGGAAATCTAAATGGATTCGGGTTCATCTGGGATGGCAGCAGGTCACCTCCCGGTATATAGGACTCACCATGACCGAGACATCAACAAGTTTGGGAATCCCGCGCCAAAAGTGAAACGTTGGCGTCGGGAGGAGGTCAACAATGGTCTTCAAACAACCTGTTGACCGAAAAGTCGTTAGTTATTGTATGAAAACAATCGGTTTATGCCACTCCAAAGACTACAAAAATTGATTAAGCCTATTATCCAGGATATCGGCTATGAATTAACAATTCGTAACCGGATTAAACAGATTCCGATTATTCAAGAAATAGAACGTTTAAGGACAAGTGAACGCTATCAAAATCCTCAGGGTTTAATTGCTTTTGGTAGTAAGGTTTATTCCCAAAGTGATGAAGATGGCATTATTAGAGAAATCTTTAACAGGATTGGTGTCACGAATCAAATCTTTGTTGAATTTGGCATTGGCAATGGCTTAGAAAACAATACCCTTGCCCTGCTTTTTGATCATTGGCAAGGTCTATGGATCGATGCGTCGTCTAGTTCGGTAAATAAAATTAGAAAATATTTTCATAAAGTCATAGAAAATGGTCAGTTAAAAATCGTTGAATCCTTTATTACAAAAGAGAATATTAACGAATTAATTTCTGCCAATATAGATGCTGATGAAATCGATATATTATCAGTCGATATTGATGGTAATGACTATCATATTATTGATTCAATCACCTGTATAAGTCCCAGAGTGATTGTCGTTGAATATAATGCCAAGTTCACACCACCCATTTTATATTGTATGGACTATGATGCCACACACAGATGGGAAAAAGATGATTGTTTTGGGGCTTCATTGAAGTTTTTTGAGGTCAATCTAGATAAAAAAGGGTATTATCTTGTGGGCTGTAACTTATCGGGTGTTAATGCATTTTTTGTCAGAAAAGATTTGGTTAGTGATCAATTTTTTGCTCCGTTCACGGCTGAAAATCATTATGAACCTGCCAGGTATTATCTCTCGGGATATTTTGCAGGTCATCCTGCCAGCTATCAAACCTTAGCAAAATCTCTGACCATGCGCTCTATTTGAAATTCGCTGAACATCAGCACCCCGCTCTAAAGAGACGGGGCTTTTAGCTTCCCTTTTTAGGTAGCTGACCAGCTATCAGAATTGTTCTTGATCTGAGTTGTCTCTCTATCCTGTGTTTCACAGAAAGTGGAACTTTTGAAATCCCATAAAAATTTTTAAAATTAAGCTTGATTTTTGTTAAAATTTACTATTAAAAATACCAATAAAGTTGATATTTGAGCCGATGAAACTTGCCCGCTTAAACTCAGACAGTCTTATCCCCCGCTTCTACAGGCTTGCGGTCATTAATACTCTCTCCGTAAGTATTCACCGGTCAGTGGTCAGCCGTCAGCTGTCAGTGGTCAGTGGTCAGCCGTCAGCTGTCAGGGGTCAGTGCTCAACAGACGTAACTCAGATTAGACAAATGGTTACCTGTTTTATTCAAAAGCTGAGAGCTGAAAGCTGAGAGCTGAGAGCTGAGAGCTGAGAGCTGAGAGCTGAGAGCTGAGAGCTGAATGCTTACCTCTCTCCAATATCATGATTCCCTTATCGGGCTTAGTCAGCGTGGCTTTCCTGGGACATCTGCCAGAAATTCGTCACTTAGCAGGAGTTGCAGTCGCAACGGTTTTGTTTACCTATCTTTACCGACTTTTACACTTCTTGCGGATGGAACGGGAGCGACGGCTCAAGCTGTAGGCAAAGATGACCGGGAAGCCATGTTATTAGTGGGTTTACGCAATGGATTGATAGGGTTGGTACTGGGTGTATTAATTGTTATTTTACAATATCCTATCGAGAAAATTTGGTTTCTTATACTCGATGCTCCTGATGACGTTAAATCTTCTGGTATTGCTTATTTTAATGCCCGTATTTGGGGTGCTCCCGCAGTGGCACTTAACTTAGTCGTGATCGGTTGGTTATTAGGAAAAGAGATGAGTGGTAAGGTGCTAGTGATAACAATCATTGGCAATTTAGGCAATATAATCTTTGATTATTTTTCCATTATTAAATGGCATTGGGGCAGTATTGGAGCTGGTTTTTATGCTTGTTTGAGTCAATATTTGACCTTATTTGTGGGAATCTTCTTTATCAGTCAGGATGTTCGATTCCAAGAAATTCAGCAGTTAAGTGATTGCATTTGGCAGGGTTCCATTTAGATTAGGATAATATAATCGGGGGTAAGGCCAAAGGAAATAGAGTACAGAAACAAGATACTCTAATAGACCTATGCGCAAAAGTATTTTTCTGATAGTGTTTACCTCAATTCTTGTCCACTGTTCCCTGTTCCCTGTTCCCTGTTCCCTGTTCCCGACAACTGCCGCGAAGTCTAATGTATTTCCGTAGGGATATATCGAGCAAGACTACAATCGAGATCCTCAATGATACTATCGACTGGATCATTAAAGCCGATGGAGAGTCGAATCAGACTATCCGTAATATTTAATGATTTTCTATCCTGGTCGGATAAATAGTAGTAGGTAAAGGGAGCAAGCTGTTCGATATAGGTTTCCGCTGAACCAAAGTTAGAAGCAATATATGGAATTTTTAAGTTGTCAATGAATTCTGATGTCTCACGTTTTGAAAGTTTGAGTTCAAAGGTCACAACACCACCATACCCATTAGTAAAATATTTCTTGGAGAGTTCTCGATGAGGATGAGAATCTAAGCCCAAATAATAGACCTTGGAAACCAAATCATGGGAATTTAAAAACTCAGTCAGTTTTTGCCCTGAAGCATTTAAAGACTCCATTCTCAACTGAAAGGTTTTCAAGTGTTGACCCAATGTAAACACATCCCGAGGGCTAGGAATAACTCCATTGATATTTCTGAAATTTCTAATTTGAGCGATCGCTTCCTTTTTCCCAGCAACACTTCCCAGTACCACATCAGCATGACCATTGAGATATTTAGTACAACTATGAATCACTAAATCTGCCCCCCATAAACAGGGTTGAAAATTATAGGGACTGGCAAAGGTACTATCGACAACCAGAAGCGTATCGGGTTCTAACAACTCTTTGATTTTTTCAATATCTGCCAGGTAAAGATGAGGGTTAGAGGGAAGTTCTAGGAAAAGAATATTAATATCTTGACTGACTTGATCAAGTGTTCTCATCAACTCAGATAGATCCGAATTATCCAAAATCAAAGTTTTGAACCCCAGTTTCTCAAGATTCTCAAAAACACGTCTTGTGTTTTTATAGAGATAGCAAGTTGTTGCGAAACAGCTTTGAGATTTGGCGAATGCCATTAAAGTGCTGTAAATCGCACTCATTCCACTGGGAAATAGTAAGCAATCTTCAGCCTTATCGAGTTGGGCTAAAATTCCCTCTACTTCTTCCCAATTCGGATTATGATACCTGCCATAACGGCCTTTTGTGAGCGATCCTTCGTGTAAGGCTTTAACATAAGTTTCATGATCGTCATAAAAGTAGGCTGTATTTTGATAAATGGGTGTTAGAATTGAGTTGGTGTAGGATTCATGCTTTCTGACTCTGCCCATTCTCTAATCCTCCTGTAATTTCCTGTAATTTTGGACTTCTAGATTAGACTTAGACAACGACTTTATCCAAAAGATTCATAGATTTTATATAAATAAGCAACAATTTCAGAAATGATATCTGTTGTCAGATTTCCATGATGTACAATTATCCGAATAAATGCCGGAAGATTATTAAAACTAGACGAACTGACTTTGATAAAGTCATCCTGGACTACTTGATCATAGATAGCGAGATTAAGTTGATCGATTTTATCAATTTCTGCCGCCGTGTAATCTGTGATGGTTTCCTTCACTTCCATTTCTTCAGGAATAAACCAGAAACAGAGGTTAAAATACTGGGGTTCGACGACATATAAAACCCGATCCGAAAGTTGTTTCCTGAATTCTTTACGATTTTTATAGTATTTTTGAATTAAATTTTGAAAATGTTCAAGACCATGATGTTTGAACATCAACCAAAGCTTAAAGGCATAGGCTTCTCGGGAACATTGTAAAGACTTGATGCTGAGACTATATTTTCTATTCTGGTTGCTGTTAAATGGAGAATTAGGATTATGTGCGATTACTTCATCCACTAAAACAGATTTGTCTTTCACCAGTAAGACTGAGCATAATAGAGGGGCTGAAAGAAATTTATGAAAGTCTAATACAATTGAATCTGACAAAGAACTCAGTTTTCTAGAAAACGCTGCATCTTCACTAAAGTAAACCCCGCCTCCCCAAGCTGCATCAAGATGAATCCAAGGTTGAATCGCGAATTCTTGGAATATTTCCAGTATTTCTTCTACCGGATCGAAAGTTCCCAAGGTAGTCGAACCCAGAACACAAGCAAAGTAAATTAGATTGAGATTATCAGCTTTAATTTTGCTGACTAATTCTCGTAAATGTTCTCGATCAACGACTCCTTTTGTGCTTGTTTTAACATTGATAATATGTTGAATCCCACAAATCTTAGCAGCTTTACTGATAGAGTAATGAGAATGTTCGGAAACCAGAATGACTGATTGTCCTAAATTAACTTTTGCTCTTTGTACTGCTAAGAATACAGATGCCAAATTAGATAAGGTACCACCCGGATAAAAGATACCATCGCCTTCAGGATAACCCACTAACGGCAGGAGAGTTTCTACCATTTCTACTTCACAACGAGTAAAAATTGGCGAACATTCTTCAGTATGAATATTAGAATTAATGTAGTTAGACACGAAATCGGCAAAAACACCGATGGGGTCGGGATAGGAAAATAAGTATTTTAAGTTTTTTGGACTGTAGATATCTGGAGTAATAGACAGGGTAGATTTAACAAATTTGTCAATCCTCTCTAATCTTTCCGGTTCGGATAAACTATAGATGCCATCCAGCATCTTCAAGCATTGATCAATGTCTTGTTCTGTTAGCATCTTAAATGTTTGTACGAAGTTTAGGGTAATTCAGTCTAAGCTGTCTGGATATCGCCAATTCCAATCGTGATCAAGCCACCCAGTGCGCATCAGCGGAGATCGGAGTGGAAAAATTAGCAATTGATACAGATTTTTTGAGGCAGGAAGCCTGAAAAATTTGATACATCAATATTAGAATCTGGCGTTATCACAATAATTACGGAGACAGACCTTTGTATAATACCACATCGAATCACACGGGCAAAAACGAGGAGCTTGATAGCCCCGTGAATTCATTCCGAAAGGTCTATAGAAGCCATTTGGTATCTATGGTTATGGTCAGCAATTAGCAAAATCATTATCCTTCAGAAGAGCTTCGCCTACAGCAAATGCGCGTAGCGCACGCTACTTGAGGTGCTATCAACAATTAGCAATTTAATGATGGGGTTATACCGCAGGGTAAGCGCAAGGCGCTTACCCTGTAGATTTTTTTCTCAACTACCATAGATCTCGATCTCAAGGGGAAAATCTATAGGAATATCATCTTGCTCTTCCCTCGTACCAATGCCGATCATGATTTTGAACCAAGCGTGAGCCAACTTTTTGTAACCCTCTGGGGTTAGGTGAATACCATCCTCAAGCATGTGATCAGGGGTGAATATATTGCGGTTATTAATAAATCGAATGTTCTTGTTTTTATAACTTTCTCCAGTCAGCAAATTTGCCAATAGGTTATTGTATTTATCAGCTTTCTGATTCTTGAGAGTACCATCCTTAAGTGCAGAGGGGTTAATGGGGGGAATTGAAGAGACAAACAAATATACCTGATCTGACCAGGCGAGAATTTTATCAATTAGTAAAATCATTTCATTGACTGTATCTTCAGGGCTTTCATTCTGAAAAAGTATGTCGTTTGTGCCAGCCATTAATAAGATAATATCCGGTCTTGCCTGCTTCAGCCAATCTTCTATTTCGGAGTTTAAATCTGACCACGCATTGGATGCTCCAACACCAGCTATGGCAAATCCCCCATGCCCTTGATGCTCTTTGTCAAACACATATGTGTTGTTTTGGCCTAAAACTATTTCGGGATTTTCTGAGGTAGCGCTACCCACAAAATTTACTCTATAGCCATTATCTTTAAACAATGCCCACAGGTCATCTCGATATCCGGCTCGATCCAATGCTTTACCACGAGTGTTTGAGTCTCCTAAAGGCATAATCTTGAGAGACCTTTGATCGATGGTGAGCGCTTCTGCGGTGGGAGAAAACTGAAATATGCTGATGCAATAAGCGGCGATTAAGGTCAATTTTGGGGAGAATTTTTGCTTCATACTATAGTTTCCTAGTAAGCTTGAGGTACAGTAACAGCAATGAGCAAACCAATTACGAAGATCATTATTGCTTAGACAATAATTTCCAGACCTGTTGAGATTGCCAAGTTTATGGACACATTCGTATATGTTTGACACCACTGGCAAGATTAGCACTCAGAAAGTTTTAGTGTAAATTAGCGACCCGCATCGCGGATGAATCAATTCATCCGTTCGCTTATATCCCCCGACTAAAGTACAGGGGCTTTAGCCATCACACTTGTAAAGCAATCTATATCTTAACAAAGATATGTAACGCAATCATCATAAATTTGATGGTTACTTAACATTTATCAATGATAACCTAAAATTTATCTTAACTATTAGATTACAGGGATAGTTATTGTGAGACAATTAGTAGTTGATATCAGGCTGTGGGGAGACTCCTCCAGCGATTTCGGCGATTTGTTTTAGTTGTCTATGAGCAGGAGCTGTATGAATGTCTTCAAAGCAATTTACTAAATCCCAGGAAAATAACGATGGCAAGATTTTTACTAGCAACTTAGGGTTTACTGCACTCTGCTTCTTAATTGGTTTAGCTGGATTTGGCTATATTCTCGCCACATTGCCCGGAATCGCCGAATCGCCGACAGACCCTTCTAGAACCTGTATAGTCGATGGTTGGAAACTGGGATTAATTATTACTCACGTGCTGGTTTTTGCCCTAATACCTCTGGCGATGAGAATTTTTGACAACAGTTTAAAAAATTTAGGACTGCCATCGAGAAGTATTTTTGCTTCCCAACTCGGTCTAGCTTTTGTGATGGTGGCGATCGCTTCAGAAATTGGTTGGCACGTCACCCAATGCTGGTATTATCAAAACGATTTTACGATGCTGAATTTCATGTTTTACTTTTTCTTGATTTCAGCATTTGCGCTGTGGGCGGATGGGTTAGTGGAGAAGACTACTATCATCACCAATTTAATTAACATTGTGTTTGCCATCAGTCTGTTAGTTGTTTCAATTTTGTACCCTTTAGGTTATCAAGCCGGTAACGATAATTTTAAGATTCCTATCTATATTGTACTTACTCTAGTTTTGGGTGTGTTGACCTATCGAGGCTATACGATACTCCAAGATTGGAAAATTATTCTTTTCCCAATTTTCTCCGTTGGAGTCAATTTAACCTTTGTGTTTCTTCTAGATAAATTTGGAGGGAATCCCTATAGTGATCCGCAAGTGACTTTCAATGCTTTATTTCATATCCTTCACGATTTATTAGGAACCGAAGCTGGATTAGTCATCTTTACCTGGCTTTTCTATAATAAAGGCATTGCTCAAAAAAACTCCAAAGCTACATTAGCGGCAGAAAAAAATTAGTATTTACTAATTTTGATATATACCAGTTTTAAATTTTCCTGGGTAATCCTAGCTATTTAGTATTACTCATTTTTTTTTAAATTATCATTATAAACAAAGTAGTGACAGTGGCGGGGTGAGGAAGTGAGGAGTGAGAAGTGAGGAATGTCGGTTATTAAATTATTGTCAAAAAAAATTTAGATGGCTTTGCCCTGGGGGCTAAAGCCCTGCGTCTCCTTTGCACTAGGGACAAGCAAAGGATCATACCAGTCTTCTAGGATCTGGTATGATTTTTTGTTCACGTTGAACTGCAAGTGTTTGAATTATCTGTTTGTTAGTTTGAGACAAGTGTCAAGGAATCTAAACATCACTATCTGGATATGGTGAGATTTTGTTGCCCAATCAAATTCTGAATATGCTACAAAGATGGTTACCTAAGCTAGGTCAACCTTAATCGAGAGGATAGTTTTACACCGGTGGGAAATTTCAGTCAGCTCTTAGAACCAATTGCTAACCAATTTAGAATTTTAGGTATTCCTGAGCCAGTGGTGCATTGGGGACACCCATTGATGATGGGAATTGTGGTATTGATTATGGGTAGCTTTGTGGGAATAGCAGGATGGCGTGGCCGAGTAGTATCTGATCCTGAAATAGCACTACAGAGTCGCAGTAATCATCGAAAAATAGCACCCTGGATGTTCATTTTTATCGCAGGTGGCTACACGGGTGGGGTTTTGTCTCTGGTAATGCAGTATCAGCCAATTCTAGAAAGCCCCCACTTTTGGACAGGATCAATCGTACTGATTGTGCTGGCTGCTAATGGGGTGATTGCCTTGACTGGCTTTGGCGGAAACAAAGCATTGGTGCGTAGCGTTCATGCCTACTTAGGAAGTACGGCACTTTGCCTGCTATTGCTTCATGTTGTTTTGGGCTTAAAGCTAGGTTTATCGATCTGATGAAGCCTGCCACTGGTACAGTAATAAGTCTTGCTTATATTCTGGGCTTACTGTCTACAGGGATTCTCAACTTACCGACTGGTGAGATTCCCTGGCAAGAGTACAGAGCTTTGGTAACAGGATTAGTTGTCACAGGGATAGTGGCTGCGATCGCATTCCCCAGGTTCTGGCGCACAGGACCAAAACCAAGATTATGGGTAGCAGCAGGACTAATCTCGGCCTTGGCGGTGGTCTATTTTCAATTGCGGGTACCACAACCAGAACTGAATGACATTAGCGAATATGTCCCCTCAACCAATAGCATTGCTCCAGAGCAACTGTTTAAGGTTGAAGGCAAAGTGGAGAGTATGCCTCGCCTGACCCGAACTCAGCGTACACAATTTTGGTTACAAGCTACTCAGTTAACTGAAATTGAAAGTCGCGAAGATGGGGGAGCGATCAGTCAGGGAGTGACAGGCAAGTTGTATGTGACTGTGCCATTACTTCAAGGAACTGGTATCTACCCAGGTCAGATAATTAGCGTAACTGGGGTTTTATATAAACCCAAGCCAGTGACTAATCCCGGAGCCTTCGACTTTGGAGCCTATCTTGCCCGTCAAGGGGCTTTTGCTGGTTTGAGTGGGCGTCAAATAAACTTTGATGAGGAAACTATTGGCAAACCCTGGGGATGGTGGAGACTGCGACAACGTATTATCCGTTCCCAAGTTCGCTTTTTAGGCTCTCCCACAGGTCCGTTAGTCAGTTCAATGGTTTTAGGACGTCGTGCTGTTGATTTGCCCTACGATATCCGGGATCAATTTATTCAGGCTGGGTTAGCCTATACCTTAGCAGCATCTGGATTCCATGTCTCTTTGCTGTTGGGTTTTGTCTTAGCCGTTACCAGGGGTTTAAGCAAGGAAAAGCAGTTCAGTATTAGCTTGAGTGTACTGTTAATTTACGTGGCATTAACTGGACTGCAGCCATCAGTAATGCGGGCGGCTCTGATGGGGGTGGGTGCCCTAATTGCGTTAGTGACGGCACGGAAAGTAAAGCCTTTAGGGTCACTCTTGTTAGCAGCAACACTATTACTCCTATTTAATCCTTTGTGGATCTGGGATTTGGGATTTCAGCTGAGTTTTCTGGCCACCCTAGGATTACTAATCACTGCACCAGGGATTATCCAACGTTTGGATTGGTTGCCACCTGCGATCGCATCCCTAGTTGCTGTGCCAATTGCAGCAGCAGTTTGGACTCTACCCCTGCAACTGTATGTTTTTCAAGTTGTTGCCAGCTACTCTATACCAGTTAGTGTTATTGCTACACCCCTAATTTCTATTATCACTTTGGGTGGAATTGTCAGCGCCTTGGCAGGACTAATTTGGCCAACAGCAGGAAGTGGACTGGCTTGGTTACTGTATTACCCAACCCATGGACTGATGGGACTAGTGGAATTTTTCAATCAGTTGCCAGGAAGTTCTGTAGCGGTGGGCAAAATTTCCCTAGGGCAACTGTTATTCCTCTACGGGCTAATTGCTCTAGCTTGCTTGATTAAATGGTTACATCCTCGTTGGTGGCTGATTAGTCTAGTTGCTGTCACTGTGGTGGTGTTGCCCCAATGGCAACAAGCGTCAAAATTGTTTCAAGTTACAGTGCTAGCTACAGGAAATGACCAAATTTTAGTGATTCAAGACCAGGGACAAGTAACGTTGGTCAATAGTGGCAACCCTGATACAGTAAGGTTTACAGTGCTGCCTTTTCTGCAAAAGCAAGGTATCAATCATATTAATTGGGCGGTTGCTCTAGACAAGCAGCCCCAACTCAGAAGTGGTTGGGTTCAGGTTCTAGGTAGTTTACCTATCGACACATTCTACGATAACACTGATTTACAACGACCATTGTCTCAGGCTCAAAATTGGAACGATATTGTCACCCGTAACTCTATCGCTAGTGCAGTAGCATCTAGGCAGGGTTACTACCAACCAATTCCTGTGGGTGAAATACTCTCTGTTGGCTCTACATCAATAGAATTAGTCAACACTGAACCACCAGTGTTGCTGATGCGCATCATTGACCAAAATTGGTTACTCCTAGGAGACCTCAAACCAGGCTTCCAAAAACAGTTAGCCAAAACCATCCGTTTCCCTGAGCTACAAGTACTTTGGTGGTCGGGAAAAAGTCTGAGGCCAGAATTCCTGGATGCCCTGCAGCCAAAAATTGCGATCGCATCATCGAATGTAGTAGATTCCTACACGGCGAAGCTAATGCGCAATGCTAAGATGACCCTCTATTGGACAGGCCGTGATGGTGCTATCCAGTGGACACCGGATGGTGGTTTTAAGACTACTGTTGACGATATTGAGATAGACATTGATGTTCCTTGATAGTGATCCCATCATTGACCACCCAGGAATGCCTGAGTTTTCAACAGCAGGCTTGACAAATTCCACGGTTTTGTGTTCAAATTTCAGATGAAGTCTGGGGTGCGGTTTGACTAGATCATGGAGGGGTGTCCGAGTGGTTTAAGGTGGCAGACTCGAAATCTGTTATGGTGTCAAAGCCATCGGGGGTTCGAATCCCCCCCTCTCCGTACAGTAATTTAACTCAATTTTTGGTTAATCTCACTCATAAATGTGCTAGATACTGGTAGTAGGTAAGATGAGCTAACTGTCATCCGAGAGAATCCCATCGAAGAAGTTGGGAAGATCGAAGAAGTTGGGAATATAGGCTTAGAATTAAATTATATTCATATATTGATTCATCTTTATCAGCTCGGGATTTAAGCCAAGTGACTTCTGCTGATTATTCTCCAAAATCGACATTAACTGTTGAACTCTCCCCAAGCTACACACTTCCTATAGTGTTGATTATTGCTGCAGTGACAATAGTGCTCATACAACCCTGGGTGAGTTTAGCGATCGGCGAAGCCGCGCCAAAGGCGATCGCCTTTGGCGCGGCTTCGCCGATCGCGTTGTTGGGCTTATTCTTGTTGTTTCAAGCCATAACTATACGCCTGCAATTTACTGAAACCGCCTTGGATATTTATCGCTCCGAGACCCTGATCCGGCGTTTTCCTTATCAAGAATGGCAAAATTGGGAAATCTTCTGGAGATCAGTACCGATTTTGTTTTATTTTTCAGAAGTC
The DNA here is from genome assembly GCF_010692525.1 of Moorena sp. SIO3B2. Taxonomy (NCBI): domain Bacteria; kingdom Bacillati; phylum Cyanobacteriota; class Cyanophyceae; order Coleofasciculales; family Coleofasciculaceae; genus Moorena; species Moorena sp. SIO3B2. Next base: position 128,975 of record NZ_JAAHHE010000002.1, on the reverse strand, counting down.
AAAAGCATTCACTTTCTACCAATTATATTTGACCCAAAGCTGCTACGAACTTGCCTAGAAGAACGCTTCCCTAAAGGATAACTGACATACCTCAAATTATAGAGTAGAGGTTAGGTATTTAATGAATAAGTTATTAATAAACCAGTTTAAATGAATTCCGAAGACCCACAAAACCCAGAACAAGAGCAAGATAACAACCAAGCAGTTAAGGGATTAGATAATTCACAGGAGTCAAATTGGCCAGATCAGGATAGGGCTACTCCTAGGGATAACTCTCAAGCTCCCGACCTTCCTCCCATTTCTCTGACCCTATCAGACCATGACAAAGCTAAACCAACACAGTCGAATGAGCCGCTGCAGGAGGATAAAGTTAGTGAAATTCAACTAGGCCAGTCTTCAGATCAAGCCAAAAAAATGGCTAGCTTAGCTCAAACTGTGGCTGAACTGGAGCAAAAAGAACAGGAGTTGAGACAGAGAATTGCCGCTCTGCAAAACCATCAACAGTCACTGGTTTCAAAGGAATTGGGAAGCACCGAAGCAGTTGTAGAGCGGATGGTACTTGAAGGTCTGACCGAACTGGAGCAACGCAAGCAAAAGTTGCAAATTTCTATTGAGCAACTAGAACGCCGCCGGGAACGCATTCGTGAAGAAATGCGCACCAGTTTTGCGGGTGTATCTCAAGAGCTAGCCATTCGGGTTCAAGGCTTTAAAGATTATTTGGTTGGCTCTTTACAAGACCTAGCTGCTGCTGCTGAGCAACTGGAACTCTCCCAGCCACCAACCGAAGCACCACGGTCAGAATTAGAAGAAGCACCACCACCCCCGACCAGAGGCAACCCAAAATTTGCCGAACAAGCATTTAAAGAGGAAGTCCGACAGATTCGTCAGCTGTTGGATCAATATCGAAAAATGCCAGATTATTATGGTCCTCCCTGGCAACTGCGTCGTACCTTTGAGCCAATTCACGCTGAAAAAGTGTCTCAGTGGTTTTTTTCCCAAGGTGGTCGTGGTGCCCTCCAAACTATGGGGAGCCGCTTACAAAATGTTTTAATTGCCTCAGCGGTTATATCCGTGTTGCGGACACTGTATGACAATCGCCTAAGTACTCTTGTGCTGGCCAACACCCCAGAACGACTGGGAGAATGGCGTAGAGGATTACAGGACTGTCTCGGAATCTCCCGCAGTGATTTTGGTCCAGAACGGGGAGTTGTTCTATTTGAAGATCCAATAGCCCTGGTTCAAAAAGCGGAACGACTGATCAAGCGGGATAAGTTAGCGTTAATCATTGTTGACGAAACCGAAGATAAGATCAGTTTGTCATTATTGCAATTTCCCCTATGGTTGGCTTTTGCACCTGATCCTCGGCAGATGTATACTTACGACGATTATTGAATTACTTGGTTGACTGGGTTTAATTTTAGCAAAACAGGCGCGAAACTGCTGCCAATCAGGAGGTTCAGCGAACTAAAAAATCGATGTAGTTGCTCCGACGGGGGTTTCCCCGACTTGCGCTTTACATCAAAACAGTTAGCAATGTTACAGCCGAGCTACCCGTCGCGGTGGTGATCGGGGAATTCTTGCCGGATCTTGTCACAATCTTCAACATGACACCAATGGTACTTAACTTAACTTGGAGTGGGCTACTAGTCATCTCAGCCTATTTATTAGGTTCCCTGCCTACTGGTTACCTAGCAGGACGCTGGCTTAAAGATATTGATATTCGCGAGCATGGCTCTGGATCAACTGGTGCCACCAATATATTGAGAACTGTGGGCAAAGGACCAGCAGTGGTGGTATTACTGATTGATGCCTTGAAAGGAGTAGCGGCTATTAGTCTAGTCAATGGCTTTTATACCCTGACAGACGTTTCCCTACTGCCTGAAACCTGGCAACCCTGGTTAGTGGCATTGGCTGCATTTGCTGCTATCTTTGGTCATAGTAAATCCATTTGGCTAAACTTCACCGGAGGTAAATCCGTTGCCACCAGTATAGGTGTTATCTTCACCATGTCTTGGCCTGTAGGCTTAGGAACCTTAGGTGTATTTGCAGTAGTCTTGGCAATTTCTCGTATTGTCTCTCTCAGTTCCATTGCTGGTGCGATCGCTGTTTCCCTGCTGATGTACCTTACTAAAGCTCCTCTTGCCTACGAGTTATTTGGTATTGCTGCTGGCATATATGTCATCATCCGTCACCGCAGTAACATTCAGCGTATAGTTACAGGTACCGAACCCCAAATCGGTAAACCCCTTTCTCCAGCAGTATCCTTAGAGACTGGAACAGACTAGAACTGTTAAACACAAATCCCTGGTCATGGATTGCTTGAGTAGAAATCTAATAAAGGAGCGGACTTACGCAGCGGTGCGACCCCGGTCGGGTTTACCGACAAGCGTGAACGCGCACCAATAGAGCGAAGCGTGAAAGCCAAGCAAGAGATATCTTTGTATGCTAGGGGTTGAATTGAGACAACAATTCTGGTAAAAGACTCCAGCAATTCTAATTTTTAAACATTAGCTTTGAAAAGCGATTAACCCAAAGTAGTAGCGCTAAGGACAATCGTTTACCTTGGTGATAAAGCATAGATGAGGGAAAACTTGACATAATGATGGACTGTATTAAACTAAGCAATATTCGCTGCTACGGCTACACTGGCTACCTACCCGAAGAACAGACCCTAGGACAGTGGTTTGAAGTAGACCTGACCATGTGGCTAGATCTAAGCCCTGCGGGAGAAAGTGATGACCTTAGCGATACCATGGATTATCGGCAAACTATTGATACTGTCAAGCATTTGGTTAAAACCTCAAAATGTGCCCTGATCGAAAAATTGGCAGTACAAATTGCTAATGCGATCCTAGAATTCGATCAGGTGCAGCAAGTCCAGGTGCAGTTAAGCAAACCTGGTGCCCCAATTCCGGATTTTGGAGGTAAGATCACCCTGGAAGTGACTAGAACCCGTCACAATAGTTAGGAGGATTAATTCAACATCGTGGGTTTTTAGGGGGATCATGACTTTTCGCATACTCAGCTTAGATGGCGGTGGTATTCGGGGCGTTATTGCAGCAGTAATCTTGGCAGAATTGGAAAAAGATATTAACCAGCCCCTCAACAAGTATTTTGATTTAATTGCAGGTACCTCCACTGGTTCAATTTTGGCTGCCGGCATTGCCACTGGCATCCCTAGCCGGGAGATGATTAAACTTTATGAACAGAAAGGGGAAAGAATTTTCCGCTACACCAGCCGTTTTTCACTAAAGCGGCTCAAGGTTATCCTTAAGTATGGTCTTTCTGCTCCTAAACACTCCAATCAGGGGTTAATTGAGGTGATGAAAGAGCAGTTTGGGACGACCAAGCTGTCGGATATCTACGATTCACCTCGGCTGTTGATCACAGCCTATGACACTATGAGTCGGATGCCGATTATATTTAAAAGCTGGCGTGAAGACAAAGATTATTTCCATGTTCCCTTGTGGGAAGCCTGTGTCTGTTCCGCATCTGCCCCCACCTATTTTCCAGCCCATCAGCTCAAGACTCAAAGCAAGACTTACTCAGCGATTGATGGTGGAGTTGGGGCGAATAATCCCTCAAGCTGTGCATTAGCTGAAGCGATCCGGTTAAATCATTCCCTTAAGGAAATTTCTATCATCTCGATTGGCACAGGAGAATCCAACCGCCCCATTCCTTGGGAAAAAGCTAGAGGCTGGGGATTGGGACAATGGGGATGGCAAGGACGATTGATTGAAGTGCTATTTGATGCTCCTTGTGACATTCACCGGTATATTACCAAAGAGTTGATCGGTAGCTTAGAATCTGAGGATGCAACAGTTTCTCGTTACCTGCGTCTACAACCGCAAATCACTAATGACACAATGGATGATGCGACTCGGAGCAATATTGCCCAGTTAAAGCGTGTTGCCAAGAATTACGCCTGGCAAAACCAAGGTTTGTTCCAGAACTTCCTGGAAATAAATTGATGAACCTTTGAGCTCCTGTTCGTCGGTTTACTACTGATAATTCAAGGAACTTGCTTACTTGTTACTGGTTAATTAAACACTAACATTTATGGGATAAACCTGATTAGACGTGATGTAAGCAGTCAGCAGTCAGCAGTCAGCCGTTGGCCGTTGGCAAAGCTAATTGAGGTGCTTTCCGTAACTCAGCATTATTCCAATGCTTACCTCTTTTATTCTAAAGACGTAACTCAGCATTATTCCAATGCTTACCTCTTTTATTATTAACGGTTTCCTACTCAATAAGCTTGCCCATAGCCCATAAGCTGAGAGCTGAGAGCTGATAGCTGTTGGCGTAGCCTGCGCGTAGGGCATATGCTTAACAATTGGGTACTGAATTGAGAAATGCTATAAAATTGGGCAATGACCTTAAAAGCTCGTAAAAAATTTGCTCAACATTGGCTGCGTAGCGAGGAGGCACTGAACCAAATCGTGACAGCTGCTAATTTACAAAAAAGCGATCGCATTCTAGAAATTGGTCCGGGTACTGGCATTCTTACCCAGCGCTTACTGCCTTTTGTTCAGTCTGTAGTGGCCGTAGAAATTGATCGAGACTTGTGCCGATTATTAGTTAAAAAACTCGGTAAAATAGATAATTTTTTACTGCTGCAAGGGGACTTTCTATCCCTAGACTTAGATACCTTGTTAGCTAACTTTTCCAATTTCCAAAAACCTAATAAAGTGGTTGCCAATATCCCCTATAATATTACCGGTCCGATTCTGGAAAAGTTACTAGGTACCATTACTCAGCCAGCTGTGCCAGGGTTTGATTTAATCGTGCTGCTAGTGCAAAAAGAAGTAGCTCAGCGGTTATATGCCAAACCCAGTTCTAGACAATTCGGGGCATTATCAGTGCGGGTGCAGTATCTCGCCGAATGTGAATTGATTTGCGATGTACCTGGGTCGGCCTTCTCTCCTCCCCCCAAGGTCGATTCCGCTGTCGTGCGGTTACATCCGAGCCTAGCCGAACCACCAGCTTCTGACCCCAGATGCTTAGAGACACTATTGAAACTGGGCTTTGGCAGCAAACGTAAAATGTTGCGCAATAATTTAAAATCTGTAATTGAACGCGATCGCATCACCCAATTGCTGGAACAATTAGAAATAAGCCCTCAAGCCCGAGCCGAAGACCTTAGTGTTGCTCAATGGATAGCCCTAGCTAATCAGATCACCATAAAGAATGCATTCTTATTCCCTAAATGCCCCAGCTAAAATCAATCTGTATTTGGAAATCATCGGTGATGCGGGTGATGGTTATCACGAACTCGCAATGATTCTCCAAAGCATCGAATTAGCTGATCAAATCGATATCCGTGCCATTGGTACACAGGAGATTAAAGTCCACTGTCATCATCCCGAAGTGCCAACGGATGAAAGCAACCTCGCTTATAAAGCAGCTGCCTTGATGTGGGAGGAGTTTCCTGAGTATTTTGCTAACTTGGGCGGTGTAGAAATTACTATCCACAAGCGAATTCCTGTAGCCGCTGGACTAGCTGGTGGCTCCACGGATGCAGCGGCTGTGTTAGTAGGAATCGATATGTTGTGGCAATTGGGATTAACCCACCCGGAATTAGAACAATTGGCAGCACAGCTTGGATCGGATGTGCCGTTTTGCCTTGCTGGTGGCACTGCTCTAGCTCTGGGCAGAGGTGAACGGCTGTCTGCCCTACCGGGACTGGATTCTCTATATGTCGTCTTGGGGAAATACCGCAGTCTGATGGTTTCTACTGCTTGGGCTTATCAGACTTATCGGGCTCAGTTTGGGGAAACCTATATCCGGGAGCTTGAGGACTTAGAATCCCGTGCTAATCGTTTTCATAGTGGTCCGATGGTTAAGGAAATCCTCAATAAGGATGGGGGAAAGATCGGAAAACTATTGCGCAATGATTTAGAGAAAGTGGTGTTACCCAATCACCCCCAAGTCTTGGAACTACGGAAAGCCTTTGAGAATAGCGGTGCCATAGGAACCATGATGTCTGGTTCCGGTCCGACGGTATTTGCCCTGTGCGAGTCCCAGGAGCAAGCCCAGGAAATTCAACAGAAAGTAAGCATTGATATTACTGACCCAGATTTGGAATTTTGGGTGACCAAGTTATCGACTCAGGGAATTCAGATAATGTCAACACCTTGAGTCAAGTCGCTTCGCTCCAATTCAAAATTATAAATTCAAAATTCAAAAATACCCCAGGAATTAATTCGGGGGTTTGAAACATCGCTTCGCTCCAATTCAAAAATAGGGGCTTGTATCCGGTGTCAACAATTCAAAATTATCAAGCTATTCATTTTGAATTCAAAAATGGTGGTTAGTCCTGATTCAAAAGTGACTAACCAGAGTTTCAATCACTAATTATGCTTGAAATAAGCCTCCATCACCTGGCGCACAATCGGTCCTGCCACTGAACCTCCACCGCCGCCGGAATGTTCCACAAAAGCAACAACCGCAATCTCGGGTTTATCATAGGGTGCAAAACCACCAAACCAAGCATGAGCTTTGCCAGGAGGAGCCTCTGCTGTTCCACTCTTACCAGCGGCAGGAGGTAACTCTGGCACCCTCAATGCCGCTCCTGTTCCCCCAGTAACCACAGCTCGCAATCCTCGGCGCAGGGTTTGAATCGTTGATGGCTTCATATTAATCGACACTCGCCCTTTGATGGCATCCTGATTGTTCTTGAGCAAGTGAGGTTTAACCCGATAGCCGCCATTGGCAACTACAGAAAACATCACTGAGGATTGTAAGGGTGTTCCTAGGGTAAACCCTTGACCAATAGACATATTGATGGTATCTCCCACGGTCCATCCCCAATTGTAGTTTTTCCGCTTCCAGGCATCATCCACTATCAAACCACGGGATTCCCCAGATAACTCAATACCAGTTTTTTCACCAAAGCCATATCTACGAGCCCATTCAATCAGGGTTTTCCCCCCAACCCCTCGACCGATTTGACCAAAGAAGGTGTTACTGCTCCAAGCCATAGCACCCACAAATCCCATTGGACCAAATCCGGCTCGGTTCCACTCCCCAAAGGCATGACCACCCACATAAAGGTAAGGATAAGTCTGTAAAACAGTTCTGGGAGAATACCGACCAGATTCCATACCCGCCGAAGCCGTGACTACCTTAAATGTACTGGCTGGAGGAAACCCTCGCATTGCCCGGTTGATAAACGGATTCCCTCTGCCTTGTAGCTTTCGCCAGGTTTCTGAGGTGATGCGAGTCGAGAAAATATTCGGGTCAAAGGTTGGACGAGAAACCATTGCGAGGACAGCACCGGTGTTGGGGTCTATAGCCACGACTGCCCCTTTGCGATCGCCTAATGCTGCCTCGGCTGCCTTCTGCACGTCTAGATCGATGCTTATATGGATAGGTTTACCCGGTTTTGCCTGTTTCTGACCCAGAACCCTGACGACTCGTCCAGCACCATCAACTTCTACTTGCTGACCGCCCCATTCTCCCCGTAGCAGATGCTCATAGGACTTCTCCACCCCCATTTTGCCAACCACATCACCGAGGCGGTAGCCGTCCGCTTTACGCCGTTGCAGCTCTTCATAGTCTAACTCTCCAGTATAACCTAGAACATGAGCCGATAGCTTCCCATGGGGATAGTACCGCACTGCATCAATATCCACCTCTATCCCCTGTAATTCATTGCTGTACTCAGCCAAGGCAGTAACTTGAGCGGGAGTAACACCACGGGCAATCCGAAGTAGGTAAGGAGAGTTATAGCCCGCTTGTTCCAGACGCTTTTGAATCTCAGCGTCTGGTATCTTCAAAATTTGGGACAGGCGTTTGCGAGTTTGGGGCCATTGCTCCTGCCTAAGAACCATCGGCCATACAAATACCGAGTGAGACAACCGATAGCTAGCTAATACTCTTCCCTTACGGTCAAAAATATTGCCCCGTATAGGGGGCTTGGGAATCAGACGAATCCGATTATTTTCTGCCAGCTTTTGGTTGCGTTCCCCTTGAACTAGCTGTAAATAAGCTAAACGGGAACCAATTCCCCCCAGCAAGAATAGGCTCATCAGTACCATAATCACTACGGATTGGTATTTGCGTCCGACAGTGCGGGAATTAGATCGATATACTGCAAATGGAGATAAGGAAGGCTGAATTAATGTCATCGTGAGAGGTCTGAGAATGGGGAATCGGACTTGGAGAACACGGGATTGGGCAATTAAGGCGAATAGTCACCTGATCAATGCAGTAACCTATTGGCTTGGATTCCCAATACGTCCCCCTTTTCAATTAAGAATTAAGGATTGACAATTGACAACAAAACAACAGGACTCACGCCCCAAGCTTGTCGGTTAAAACTGGATATGGGGTTTACGGTGACCGGGTGTAGTGAGCAAAATTGGAACATGCCCGATTAATTGCCCACACCGGTTAGCCTACAGCCGCCCCAAATCCTTGATTAAGGAGGCTCTGATTTGCCCCTGTTCAATAGCTCTTACCATTAGCCTAATACCTCCTAGTCAAGCCTAATACCCAGCAATTTACTTCCGCACCTCAGCTACTGGATCAGTGCAGATCTGTTTAGCTACTGCAGGAGTATTTTTAGGTTCGAGGATAAAATAAACCCAAGGAGAGAAACCGTGTTGCACAGATGCAGACAGACGAGGCATGACTCTGGGGGCATCACTACTGCTGAAATAACCACCATGTTTCAAACGACTGTTAAAGAACCACGTCCGACTGCTACGACTACAGCTAAACTTGATGTTGAACTCCGCAAGGTTTTTAAAGTGTTCGACACCGAGACCGTTGTCCGTGGTGTTGACTTAAGTATCCGTCAAGGAGAATTTTTTAGCATTCTTGGTCCGTCTGGCTGTGGCAAAACTACAACCTTGCGTTTAGTAGCAGGATTTGAGATGCCTTCAGCTGGGGAAGTAATGATTCAGGGACGCTCGATGAATCATATTCCACCACACCGCCGACCTGTCAATACGGTCTTTCAAAGTTATGCTCTATTCAATCACCTGAGTGTATCCGAAAATATTGCCTTCGGTCTACGGCTAAAAAAGCTACCCTCATTGGAGGTTGAGGAACGAGTCAAAGCAGCCCTCAAACAAGTGAAACTAGAGGGATTGGCGAATCGGTATCCCCCTCAACTGTCTGGGGGTCAACAGCAACGAGTGGCATTAGCCAGAGCATTAGTTAATCGGCCAGGGGTGCTGTTGTTGGATGAACCCTTGGGAGCCCTAGATTTCAAGCTGCGCAAACAGATGCAGGTGGAACTTTCAAATCTCCATCAAGACCTGGGGTTAACCTTTGTGATGGTGACCCACGACCAAGACGAAGCCATGAGTCTTTCTGACCGTATCGCTGTGATGCGTGCAGGTAAAATTGAGCAAGTTGGTTCCCCCAGAGAAATCTATGAAAATCCTCGGACAACCTTTGTGGCGGACTTTATCGGTGATACCAATTTATTTAAAGGTCGTCTGCAACGGTCCGATGCCGACTCACTCGAAATTACCACCAAGACTGGTATCAAGATTGTGGTTGAGTCTCCATCCGTTAGAGAAGTCCTGGATAATTCTAATCCTCAGGATATTGTAGTAGGTGTACGACCAGAGAAAATTCGCCTGAGTCTTTCCCCGCCAACAGTAACAACAACTACTACTACTATGAATTGCTTTGAAGGACGTCTCAAACACGCGATGTACCTGGGTACTCATATTCAATGTGTGGTGGAGTTACTCAGTGGCGACTGTCTCAGAGTCATACTTGCCAACACCAATAACAAGTTACCAGACCCTAACACGACAATTTATGCTCGTTGGGCACCCACGGATTGTCGCGTGTTGGCGGAATAATTTAAAGATTTCGGTAGTTTTTGAGCCTAGTTTGCTGGCAAAATAGTGCTCAGGAAAGCCAGATATTTTTAGTTGTTTACTAAATCAATTTTGGTGGATTAATTATCCTATCCATTTTGGGGTAATGGGTAATCGGTAATCGGTTTTGAATAACTTTATTAAACCTACCCTACTTCGGACGCCTGGGCAACAACAAACCTCAACCTTAAACCTTTTCAATCGTGCTTTCTAAGGATCGACAATCATTCCTAAAACGCCCTACAAGGCGCAACTTTTTACAGCTAGCCACTGTCGCTACCCTATCAGGTCTAACCCTGTCTGGATGTGGCTGGACTCTAGCTAAGGTGAAACCAACACCTCCTTCACCAGGTGACAGAAATAAACTATTTATCTACACTTGGACTAACTATACCGATGATGAGCTACTAGACCGCTTTACCGAAATAACTGGAATCAAAGCTTTAGTCGATGTCTTTGATTCCAACGAAGCTATGCTTGCTCGACTTCAGGCTTCTGGGGGCGGAGCCTATAGCATTATCTACCCGTCTGACTACATGGTGCGGAAGATGGTTGAGTTGGATCTGTTGCTCAAACTGGACTTTGAACGCATCATCGGAATGAATCGACTTTTTTCTAAGTTCCTCAATCCTATATATGACCCCAACAATTTGCACAGTATTCCTCTGAGCTGGGGAACAACGGGTTTGATTTACAACTCCAAAAAACTATCTAAAGTACCGGAGGATTGGAGCTATCTTTGGCAAGATAAAGACAAATTATCGAGACGGATGACTTTGCTCAACGATGTGCGAGAAGTGATGGGTGCCACTTTGAAAATGTTGGGTTACTCGTACAACTCTACCAATCCCCAGGAGATTAAAAAAGCCTATGAAACGTTGGTGGACTTAAAACCAAGTATTGCTTCATTTTCTTCTGATGCTTGGCGATCGCAAATTCTGAGTGGGGATTTATGGATTGCGATGTGTTACTCCTCGGATGCTGCTGAAATCATGGCAGAAAACCCAGATTTGCAGTATGTGCTACCGAAAAGCGGTTCTTCCTTGTGGACCGATACCTTGGCAATTCCTAAAACAGCTCCCAATCTTGAGGGTGCCTACGCTTGGATTAACTTTATGTTAGAAGCAGATGTTGCTGCTCAAATTTGTGAACGCTTGAGCTTCGCCACACCAAACCAAAAAGCCTTTAAGCTATTGTCCCGTGAAATCCAAGAGGATCAAAGTTTGTTTCCAGAATCATCAGCGTTAGAACGTTGTGAAGGTCTTGCACCTGTTGACGAAGTTAGCGAACTTTATGACCGCTACTGGACTAAGTTGACCAGTGGTTAGGAGTTAGGAATTAGCCCTTTTTAACACCCTAAAGTTTAGGAAACTAGTACGGAACGGCAGAAATAAACATACCATTCAAAATACCTCTAAAAAAGAGCGTAACGCTATTGATAATTGCTAGAGATAACAAATAACATTCCAAGAATTAGAGTGATAAAATCCTAAAGAATCAAGCACATTTTGAATAGTTTTCAATTTATATATCAAATATACCATTTTTATTAAAAAATGGTATATATCTTGGAATAATGACTAATAACTAATGACTAATAACTAATGATAAATAACACTGAAAGCGTTACTGATAACATTGCTGAGTCCCCAGTTATGCAAGATAAGAGACACTTACGATGGCAGTGGTTAGAACCCCTAGGATTGCTCAGTCCAGCAGGTATATGGTTAGCTTTGTTGTTGGTGCTGCCAACCCTAGTCATTTTTGAACTAAGTTTGGTACCCAACATTAGACCAGGAGATGTGGTCAATCCCTCTGGTATTGATAATTATTTGCGGGTATTTGATCCAGTAATCTTGCAAGTGATAGGGCGATCGCTTTTTTTGGCCATGGGAACCACTGTGATTTGTCTTCTGCTAGGATTTCCTGTGGCTTATTGGATTGCTCAGCTAGCACCCAAGCGGTGGCAAAATTTACTGCTGCTTGGTTTTATCTTACCGTTGTGGACATCTTCTCTACTGCGTTCTTATGCCTGGATTACCATTCTGCGACCGACTGGGGTTCTCAATACAGTCCTGACTAGTCTTGGACTACCAGGGTTGGATTTGCTCAATCGTAGTGCTGCTGTATTGATTGCCATGGCTTACAGCTTTCTGCCATATATGGTGTTGATTCTCTATGCGTCTATAGAAAAATTAGACAAACGTTTGTTAGAAGCGGCGGCAGATTTAGGGGCAAATCCCTATCAAACGTTTTGGAAGGTAACCGTACCCCAAACTCTACCAGGAATTGCTGCAGGTTCTTTGCTGGTATTTATCTCTGGATTAGGGGATTTTGTTAATCCGGAATTGCTAGGGGGAGCATCGAGTATGACTGGAGCAAGATTGATTTATAACCAGTTTTTAGGAGCTACTCAAAACTGGGGATTTGGGTCAGCTTTGAGTATGATGTTAATTTTGGTGGTGAGTATAGCGATCGCACTTTTGATTAAGTATGGTGATCCAAAAGCACAGCCCTAGCACTATAGTAAAGGGAGTAGGGAGTAGGGAGTAGGGAGTAGGGAGTAGGGAGTAGGGAGTAGGGAGTAGGGAGTAGGGAGTAGGGAGTAGGGAGTAGGGAGTAGAGAAATTCGGATCAACAATTCTCACAATTCCTACAGGGATCCCTATCAAAAGAAAATGTTTGCATTCATAAAAATGGAAAATTTTAACTATAAACTTAAAATTAATTAACAAGTAACAAGTAACAAGTAACAAGTAACAATTGACGAATAACAATTGACGAATAACAATTGACGAATAACAATTGACGAATAACTAATGACTAATGAACAACTATACCATCAGCAGGAGGAGCTTACCCTAGACATGGTAAACTCTCAACCAAAACTCCGGGTTTCTTGGCAAGGTATTTTCTCCCTGGTGATGTTCTTTTATATGTACCTACCCCTGCTGGTACTGACGTTTTATAGCTTCAATGACTCTAAATACAGCGCCCAGTGGCAGGGATTCACGTTTAAGTGGTACCTAAAACTATGGGAGGACGAGAGTGTAAAGACCGCACTATTCAATAGTCTCACGGTAGCGCTAGTGGCAGTAGGGATTTCTGCGGTATTGGGTACCATGATGGCAGTCGGTTTAGCCCGTTACCACTTTCCAGGGAAACGCTTGTATCGAGGGATATCCTACTTACCCCTGATTATCCCAGATATTGCGATCGCAGTGGCAACTCTCATCTTTTTGGCAGTTATGGCTATTCCTCTGAGTCTGTGGACTATCATAGCAGCTCATATAGTTTTCTGTTTGGCTTATATTGCCATTGTTGTTTCCTCCCGTATCACCCAGCTTGACCCTCACCTAGAAGAAGCAGCCCTCGATTTAGGAGCAACGCCTCTACAAGCTTTTATAAAAATCTTACTACCGGAATTGATGCCAGGGATTATTGCTGGTTGTTTATTGTCTTTTGTCCTAAGTATGGATGATTTTCTGATTTCTAGTTTTACCGCTGGGACTGGTGCAACTACCCTACCCATGGAAATCTTTAGCCGCATCCGCACTGGTGTTAAACCAGATATAAATGCTCTTAGTGTTTTGCTAATCCTGGTATCAGGTGCAGTTGCTTTTATCGCTGAATGGCTCCGTTATCGGAGTGTGGAAAATCGGCAATAATCGGGAATCGGGAATCGGAACCCACCCCTAACCCCTCCCAGGAGGGGAACGGGAATCGGGAATCGGAACCCACCCCTAACCCCTCCCAGGAGGGGAACGGGAATCGGGAATTTTTCACTGATAGAAGGTTACTTGATATCATTACATTCCTTAGTTCAGCAACCCCAAAATTGATAATTCATTCTTGATAAGTCATCCTTGATTTCAATTTATCTAATTTTTCTTCCAATTGAGTGGTAAGTTGCTCGATCCGATGGTCATTACTTAAGTAGGGAGATGTAGTTTGAGCGATTCTGAATAGTTGAGTAGCGATTAATTGTTGTTTTTCACCCCAAAGTGTCTTGACTGAACGCAACTGATCTTGTTTGAGCCAATTAAACCAAAAGTGAGCATAACGGATTGAGGAACGAATTCCCCGTGCTGTTCTAGGATATAAATCCCAAAGAGGCATGATATATTGGGGTTGGTATTTCAAACCAACGGATAAGCACCAATCCTGCCATTTAAATGCCAATATAGTTGGATTAGTGCAGATGGGAATCCAAGGAATTCGTAGGGCATCGGCTACAATGGCTCCATGCATAGCTTCTGTTAGTAAGATGTTGGTTTTGCTGATGGCAGATAATACTTGCTCGACAGGCAAACTAGGGTCAATATACTTAAAGCCGATTTGTTCACAAATTTGATGCCAGGCTTGACCGCCATATCTGGCAGATTTAGCATGGGGCATAACGGCAAATTGATGGATTTTTTGACTGGTTGGATGGAAGAGTCGTCTGACTAGCACTGCTCCATCGGTAACGGCTAATTGAGGGGAAATGTCTAAGGCTTTGGCGGAGAGGGGTCCTCTTACACAGTAAATTGTCCAGGAATCTTGGAGTTTTGGTAACTTTTCATAACCGACTCCGCTACTAAAAATGATGATTCGGCTAGCATTGGGTAAACGCTTGGGGAGTAAATTATTTAGGAGGGTACCGATTCCAACAAAGGCGGTGCTTTCATCCTCATCTAGTAAGTTAGGGATTAACTGTTGCCATAGCCAAGGGTTTAGGTCATCGCCGAAGTTATTGAGACCACCAGGGAATCGTTTCGATGAATATTGGTAGTAGAATAGTTTCATTATTGTTATCCCCTAATATGTCGTATTTTACTTCGGTAGAGCCACTAAAGATTTATGTTCCGGCCTTGACCAGCTGGTCAACAGTTAGTTTTAGTTCTGGGAAAGTTGGTGATTCAATAGATTCACAGCCTGTAAAGGTTTTGCCTTCTTTATATTCATTATCAGCTAACTCGTATATCCAAACTGTAGGAATTTTAGGAGACCCAATGTATCGGGTTCCTCCCAGAGCTTTATAGTCAACAATCCAGTATTCTGGAATGCAAAATTTTTCATATTCAGCCAGTTTGGTTAGATAGTCATCTTGCCAGTTGGTACTAACGACTTCCACGATTAACTTAGCTGATTTACCGATTGAGATACTTGACCTGTCTTGATGCAGTCGCTCATGGGGGGGACCCCCAAGACCGCTTAGGTGCGCTTTCCGTAGGCGAATTAAATTCGCCACGGGTCGCACCTCTGCATCGCTTTTTTCCAGTATGGATCTTCCGCAACAGTTTGTTTATCCAATACAATGATATCTGGTAAATAGCCTTCTCCCTCTTGATAGGGTTTGACAAGACAAGTTCGAGGAATAAAGTAGGGTAGTGAAAGTCTCTCAATGTCAACATCTATCTTTCTGGCGATGAGAGCTGCTACTTGTTCGTGGAAACCGGTGGGACGCATAGCTACAATTCTACCATTCCGAAGTTCATAGTTTCCTCCATCCTCTGGGTACTGTTCTAAGAATTCATCAAAGGTTAATAGTTTTGATACTGCTTGAACCATAGTTGGGACTGGTTAATAAGTAGTATTGGGTTAGTATCTAGTTTAAGTATAGCGTTTTACAATGATAGGTTAAACTATTGGTTGCTAAAAAAGGGCTGCATCTATACTCCCTATTCCCTAAAAACCAGCGGTGTAAGTACATCAGCAAATTGATAAATGTTATATAATAAGGAGATAAAACCCATGTACCAAAATCCATTTGCCATCGACTTTTATATGGAATTGTTGCTAGCCAATAAAACTCTTGTTAGTTTATTTTTAACTCGATTTCCCTGAAAGCCAATATAACCCTGTCCCAAGGTAATCTGTTGAGACCAATGAGATTGATTGCACCAACGATAATAGGCAGGTAAGGCAATAGTTTCTAAGAAATAACGCCACTTCTTGGTAGTACTTGAAGGGGTAATCGCTTTGGCACGAATTCGACCATTATTAACCATAGCGCTACGTAAATTAGGCTCTTCTTTCAACCGCTTAAGGGCTGAAATTAACGCGCTAGGGGTAGCCACTTCCAGATAGTCTAGTGGGCTATAGCGTTCTACTTGATAAGCAGCTTCACATCCGAGAATAGCAGGAACCCCCGCTAGCCAAGCATTGTAGAGTTTGGTAGCTGGTTTGGTCAGGTAATTGCGGTGGAGGCAGCCTGTGTTGCCCTCAAAGCTACGCACAGCCACAATAGCATCAATCTGACTGTAGTCATGCCAGCGATTGTCTAGGTTGCTATAGTCATGCCAACGATTGCTATTGATTACTGGTTGCCAAGATAACCCTAGTGCTTGGAGTTGTTGTTGCCAGGAGGGATGCTTTAACTGTAGCGCGAGATTAAATTCATGACCAAAGAAGGCGATGGTTTTAAAGCGATCGCATCGTGCTGGATGGCGCTGAATTAACCCTGGCTGAGTCCAGTGGGGTAGGTAGTAACTATTGCGCAAATGCATTGTTTCCAGAGGATTTTGTACCACATGGAGTTGAGCATAGGGATAGGGTCTTTGTTCAGCTTTAATACAAATCAGCAATAACTTTGGTCCTGGCTTGAGCTGGTTTTTGTGAGCTCGTAAGCAATTGCGGTGGCTCAGGACAATCCCTTCTCTGGGCAATTCTGCTACTAGTTCGCAAGGGAAACCATCGGCTTTCAGGCGTAGATAGGTTTGTAAAGTCCAGGCATAGATACCAATCCCAAAGCCTTTCCAGTTCTCATCGGCACTTTTGGGCATGGTGTCCGGCCAGAAACCCTGAGGAATGTAGAAGTAAATTGGTGGTAATTTATCGGTCATGTGAGGTACTTTTATTCTTGGTTTTAGGAAACAGGGAGTCGGGAGTCGGGAGCGGTGCGACCCGTGGCGAATTTAATTCGCCTACGGAAAGCGCACCGAGGGAGTCGGGAGCGGTGCTACCCGTGGCGAATTTAATTACGGGTCAAGGGCACCGAGGGAGTATAAAAAAAAATTTTTTTGTGCCTCATTAGACTAGTAATCCTAGCAATAATGATTAGCCATTAGGGATTACCCTGACCCAAAAATCCAGGGACTATTTGATAAGTGATTAACGGAACTTGATCTCAACTTTGGCGTCAGCTATCAGCGTGTCGCGTATCAGCCCAAGGCCAATGGCTGACGGCTGACAGCTGACAGCTGAATGCTTACACTTTGTCTTTATCTTGTGGCCAAAAAAAGCGCAATTTTACCATATCATCTTTTGGAAAAAATTACCCGTTTGGGTACTGCGAACCTAAGGATCTGTATGAGACAATATGGCACAGCTAAGCAAAAGTGTAAGGATGGTGCCTCTATCGAGATATTGGGAAATTTTAAGACTTGATCCTGCTAGTGTTGGGTGTGGTTACAAAAAACTGTTACTACCGCTGGCATGGGAGTTTTTTCAACAGAAGTGTCTAGAATTAGATGCTCCAGAAACGCGAACGCATTTGTCGGTGGAGCAGCATCGGGACATTCAAACCTCCCTATACGCCTGGTTTCACCCTGAGGCGTCTGGGTCACCCATAAGTCGTGCTAGAGCAGGACTTTGTCTTCGTTGCTATGTCTCTTACCCAATCCTGAAAGCTTGCAAGAAACTCGCTAGTTTATATAGCGCTAGTCATCACTTCACCTATCGGGATTTGCTGCCATTTGTGCTTGATGATGATGGTAAAGTACTCATCATCTTAGATCAGGATGGTACAACTCAACTTATCCTGAATGGCGATAGGGAAACCAAAAAAACCGATTACCAATTTTTTACCGTTGAAGTATTACGAAAATATAATCTGAATTCCCCATCCAAGTCTAGGTTAGATGATTGGGTCTACTATCAAACCAAACAAAATCCCAAACTCAAAGACTTCTTATCGGAGCGGGGACTTTGTTTTCTCAGTGACTGGGCGCTGCTGAATCGAGCTAGACCGACACAATTTGAACAACTCTTGCCACGCGATCGCAATATCCTAGAAGCCTTTCATGGGGTGTACCGTAGGGACAGACGCCAACAGCCAACAAAAAAAGCTAGACGTTGTCCGGATCCCACTCAGTCTCAACTTGAAGAAATGAGACACCTCTTGCAGGAAAAATCGGTAATTGTCAACTCTCTAGTACAGCTGAGGGATGAACTCAAACATCTAGCCAGACTGCTACGGCAATATGACATATGGATTCGCAGCGGATTTCCGCCATCGGAACCCCTAGAGGTGTCGGATCCGGATACTGGACGGAACCGAGAGTTACCAGACCGAAATTTTACCAACCCTTTAGATGCGATCGCACGACAAGAATTACAGCAATTCTGTGGTCAGCAACTCATAGCCTGTTTGGATTTGGGGATAGAGCAAGGGCTAACGGACCACATTACCAAGCTACAGCGCAGTCGAAGTTATGCCCGTTTTGCATCAAAGGTTATATCAGGTCTTGAACTGATCTACTGTCGCGGTAAATCTCAAGCCGAGATTGCCTCTATTTTAGGAATGACCAATCAGTCCCAAGTGAGCCGGGTGCTAAATCCAAAGGATCTGCTCAATCGGGTGCGGTTTTGGACAATAGACAAACTTTTCCACATTATCTCCCATGCAGCACATCAGTTTAATCTAGCAAATATGTCTAGGGATCCAGACTATTTTAAAAACCTAATGGAACACCTAGAAGCTTTCGTGGATGCTGAAGTCTTCCAAGAAGCAGCTGCAGAAATCATGACAGGGAAAAACCGTTCTACTAATAGCCTATATACCCAGCGACTATGCCGCTACCTTGAGAAAGCGATCCAGGAAAATCATGACTAGTTATTCTGTTAATTCCACCGACCTCAGGCTTGTGCAACCAGAATGTATTTGGTTAGAGTCCGAACAGTTTGAGCAAGCAGTACAAATGAGCAATCAAGTCATCTCAGAAGCACGCCAATGGCAAACCTATCTGAATGGACTAGGATTACTTAGTTTTACACAATGGTTAGAGGAAAAGTTATCTAATATCCTGATATCTCATAATTGTTGTTCTTTACGACAACCTAAATACGCTAATGTGATTGAAGCGGTATGTAATCTTATCGTAGGCGAATTTAAGATTTGTTTACTTACCAGTGAGAGTTTAATTGATGAAGTAGTCACTGTACCGATAGCCGCCATTGATTTACCAGAATTTGCTGCTCATTTCTATGTTGTAATTGAAGTGCAAGAAGAGCTAGAAACTGCTATTATTCGAGGCTTTATCCGTTACGACGAACTGGTTAATTATCGACAAGTTTGTAATTTACATCCTGAAGTTGATTGGAACTATAGTTTACCTCTATCATTGTTTGATCCTGAGCCAAATCACCTACTCTTTTATTTACGTTTCTTGGATTCCGCTGCCATTGAGCTACCAGTAACTTCCCCTAATTCACTCCCTAGGCTATCTCTGAATCAACCTGACTTGGAAACATTAGAAACATTATTAGATCGCCTACAATATCCTGAGCAAACTCTTTGGCAAACCTTAACTTGGGAGCAAGGGCTGACTATACTCCAAAGTCCTGAATTACTGGATTTGTTATATCAGTGGCAACTAACTTCCCACAGAACAAAGTCCCTTTCGATTCGGATTACAGAAGTATTTACTATCCTAACTCAAAAGGCTATCAATACCCAGGAATGGTTGGAGGGTAAATTAGACGAATTGGCTCAAGGTTTAGGATTGTTTATCCCTGAAACCATTACTGCGAATTCATCGGTATTTCGGTCAATTGATAAATTCGATAATGTGATTAATGAGCTTAGATATCAAGGAATGGACATTCCTCCCGAACCAG
Source organism: Moorena sp. SIO3B2 (assembly GCF_010692525.1). Taxonomy (NCBI): domain Bacteria; kingdom Bacillati; phylum Cyanobacteriota; class Cyanophyceae; order Coleofasciculales; family Coleofasciculaceae; genus Moorena; species Moorena sp. SIO3B2. The sequence continues at coordinate 109,311 of NZ_JAAHHE010000002.1, read as the reverse complement.
GTCGATCCTATCAGGACATTGATTTAGGTGAAATTGCTTTACGACTATGTGCCGTCACCTGGCCGATTGACTCTCCAATTCCTCCCCCAAAATGGTCATTGCTGCTAATTTTAGGAACCCAGCTTGGTACTCCTTTACCTGATGGATTCAAGCTACAAGTTAGCAATCTAAGGTCTATTATACATGAGCCTGTATCAGCGCTTGATGATCCATTTTTGTTTGCCCGTGTGGAAGGACGCTCAGATGAAAAATTTGTTGTAACTATTATCCCACCGGATAGTTCAGCACAGACCTTATCTCCTTATGCATTCGATCCTAGTTAAACAGCATTTTCAGTTATTGATTAAAAATGAAACAGGGAACATCGAATCTGTCAACAGGGAAATTTCATAAAAATATCCGAGGATTATTTTGGGTAATGACTACAGTTTTTGAAATTAAAATTTGGGATAAAAAAGATGATAATTCTTGTTTCTTTTTGCTGCTATGGGATGACAGAAGAAGGCAGCTATCTGCCAGCCTGAACTATTGCCAGGAAATACAAAGATGTTATCAACGGTGGCGACAGCGCTACACTAGGTTTTACGAATTTACGTCAGTGAAACCTATAGGAGATAGTGGCAGAATTAATCCTGGTTCAGGTGACCCATGTTATGATTTGATGGAGGCAGAAAGAGAGTTCCTCAATGCTTTCCAGCGTTGGTTAGGAGAAGGCGAGGTTCGTAAGATTCAACAGCGGATTCGAGACGAATTCACTCGTGTTGCTCACTTGATATCGGAAGACGGCAAGGGGATTGGTACTCACCCCAGTGTTGATATTTTCGTAGCTTGTGACTCTATAGAAATGGAACGGTTACCATGGGAAACTTGGGAACTTGCTCCTGAAGGCACACCCCTGGGGAGGGTTCGCATTTTCAGAAGCGCTATGGATAATCCGGATCCCATTGCTTGTACTAAGCCCCTGACAGCTTGCAGTGCGACCCCGCGCTTTTTCAAAGCGCTAGGGAACGCGCACCTTAGAAAAACCCGCATTCTAGCTATCTTCGGAGATGATCCCAGACTACCGTTGCAGGATGATTGGAAAGCTGTGCGATCGCTTAAGTCTATTGCTGAGGTCGAGCGAGTAACCTGGCAACCCCATGAAAACCATGTCGATATCAAAACCAAAATTGCTAATGCTATCTGTGATCAACGAGGCTGGGATGTGCTGTTCTTTGCTGGACATAGCGATGAAACCACAACCACAGGAGGAAGACTTGCGATCGCTCCGAATATATCCCTGTCGATTAGTGAACTCGAAGAAAAATTAACTCAAGCTAGAGAACATAGATTGCAGCTGGCCATTTTCAACTCCTGCAGTGGTCTGAGCATTGCCAACTCTCTGATTAAACTTGGGTTACAGGTAATAGTGATGCGGGAACCCATTCGCAATGATGTGGCTCAGAGTTTTCTCCAGCAGTTCTGTAAGCCCCTAGCTGACCATAGAGATGTTTACGATGCACTACTCGAAGCCTGTCAACATCTCCAATCCGTAGAGAAATTTGCCTATCCCTCTGCCTATCTGCTGCCCTCTTTATTTAATCCTCCCGGTTTGATTCCCTATCGCATTGAGCGGTTTGATTGGAAGAAAATGCTGCTGCAGTGGTTACCGACAAGACCAGAAGCGATCGCATTGGGAACAGTTTTACTGCTGAGCGTCATCCCAGCTATTCAAGTAGAATTATTGTTCGATATCCGAGCGTTAGTTCAAGCTGTCTATCGTAATTTGACGAATCAAGTACCAAAGCATACCTTAGCGCCTGTTTTGTTAGTTGCCATCGATCAGGAATCTCTAGATCAAGCTGATGAAGCAATAGAAAGCACACAAGGTAAGTTGATTGATTCCGAATACTTAGCCAAGTTGGTAAGACACCTATACGCCTTGAATGCTCAAGTAATCGGCATTTACTACAGTCGGCATATCTACCAACCTAGATACGAAAACCTTGATCAAGCCATTCGCTCTGCTGTGGAAAAGCAGAATACTTGGTTTGTGCTAGCAACAGATAAACAAGATAAAGTCGCTAGTCGCAAATGGAGTTTAGAAGGGTACATAGACTTTGAGCCTTGGACTATTGAACAGCCTCTAGATCCCACCTGTATAGACGAGTCATGTCCGTTTGCCTATCAGCTAGCAGTAGCTCATCTGCTCAATCACCAGTCATCTTCAGATAGTTTACCCCAGCCAACATTAAACAGTACAGTAGATTTTCAGTCCCAAGTCAGTGATTATCTAAAGCCAGGAAAGACTCACAATCAAGGGCTGATTCCTTTCAATCAATCTGCTCCTCCTTTTGGACTAGCTTCCATTATTGACTTTTCTATTCCTCCTAGACAAGTTTACAAATCTATTACAGCTAAGGAACTTCTCAATTTTCCTGTGCCTAATCCAGAACTCCAACACCATGTGATGCAGCAAGTTGTTATCATCACCCATGGTGACTACAATGACACCGAAGATGACTTTTACTTTCCGTCAGTTGCTGGCTATTGGTGCCATTACTATCAACCTGTTGAACAGGATCTAAAGCAGTGCCTCGAAGTATTAACTAGAGGAGAAGTATTTGCTTATATGGTTCACCATATAATCCGGCAGCATCGGGTAGTTTTTATTCCTGATCATTGGGTTATTTTTCTAGGGGCATTCCTAGGAAAATGGACTACTATTATCCTGGTCAAAAAAACATTACTACAGCGACATGAACAGGTATTAACCTTGGGAAGTATAACAGGAATATACGGATTATTTGTATTGCAGGTTTATATCTCAGCATTAGTATTGATTCCGTGGTTTTTACCGTCAATACTAGTTTGGTTTTACTATAGTTTCGCTATCCAAAAATATTATTTAAGGTAGGAGTGATTTTGAATAAGATATATTCCATGACTAAGCTAAGATCAAAACTTACGAATACTAATACCCAAGTGCCAATGACTCAAACAGAAAAACATCCACGAAAAAGACAAAAAAGACCATGGTGGAAGAAGCCCTTAGATAATTCCATTTTTCAAAACATCGTTAACTCGACAGGGAATGAATTCGAACAGGAAGATAGCTTGACATTAAAGTTATTCATGATTTTAATTATCCTTATTAGTTTTTTTATACTCCCTTTTCTAACTCAGTTTCTAGATTTTCAATGAATAACACTAGTGCTGAGGTAAGCATTCAGCATTCAGCTATCAGCTATCAGCTATCAGCTATCAGCTATCAGCTATCAACTATCAGCTATCAGCTATCAGCTATCAGCTTATGGGTTAGGTCCGATGCGTCGAAGCCTGCCCCACAAGGCTGACCACTGACCGCTGACCACTGACCGCTGACCACTGACCGCTGACCACTGACCGCTGACCGCTGACTGCTGTTGGCGTAGCCTGCGCGTAGCGCATATGCTTACAACTCAACACTGACGCCCTCAAATGAACAAGTGATACCAGAACTGGATAGCTAACTGCATAAGCTCAAAGCCGCTACACCTATGGATTGTAGTAGGAACCTGTAGTAGGGACTTGTAGTAGGTACCTGTAGTAGGTACCTGCTCTGTTGCAGATTCGTAACGTTCACATAGGTCTAGAGGATGAATACTCAGGTAAGACAGTTTAACGGTGTTCTCTTACAAGGGGTAGTAGAAGGATTAATGGATGGTGTCTTGATTCTGAACGCTCAGGGAGAGTTAGTTCATAGCAATTGCTATGGTCGCTTTATTTGTGCTCAACTGGCAGTGGATAGGTCAAAATCTAACGTTGTTCCCAAAGAAATCAGGCGTGTTTGCCAAGCTGTGCTCGACAGCTGTGAGTTATATCCAAATCAGTCAATAATTATCGAGTCTGAAATTATTACTGAACCCTCAACATCTTTTCGGATTCGAGCCGTTAAGCTCACCTTAGACTCCTTTGAAAATCCCTGCATTTTAGTAACACTAGAAAATCACGATCAATATGCTGGGAGTTTTGCGATCGCAGAGGTGAATAAATATGACTTGACTCCTCGTGAGGCCGAAGTTTGGTTACTGCGTCGTGCTGATTACAGCTATCAGGAGATTGCTGATGAATTGCTCATTACTCTCAACACGGTTAAGAAGCACTTGAAAAATATTTATGCTAAAATTAAATTTTACCAATTTAAACAGCAATTTTTAGAAGCTAATTAAATTATTTAGTTATAGCAGCCTAGGGAGTCGGGAGTCGGGAGCGGTGCGACCCCGCACTTTTTTAAAGCTAAGCGTGAACGCGCATTCCCTGGGAGTCGGGGTCATAAAAATGTCTTTAACTATACCCAATTATCGAAAACTACTTCTTCGCTCTCCCCACACTAGCCACACTAACCCCTCTCCCCACACTCTCTTCCCTGTTCCCTATTCCCTTTTCCCTTTTCATACATGCCAGCATTTTGTCTTATTATTTATGACTGATTTCCAAAAATCCAATGATAAAATGGACTAAAGAAGCTATTCACAAAAAGTTCCAGTTCGCAAGCTGCTACTAAATCTGTCTTGAGGTGTTGGCGATATCTAATCAGGTGAAGGATAGTCTTGCCCAAATCATTGATTAGGTAAACTAGAATCATGAAAGGCTTTTGCCAATGTTGAAAGCGCAACATGCGAGTGGGATACCGACTTAAGCCCACACCTCGAAATAATTTCAATAAATAGTCTTTTTCCAAACGCCATTTGGGAATTTGATGCTCAATACACATTTGAGGGTTATGCCAAATTTCCCAACCGGCTTTTTGAATATAGGATAAGGTTTCTATATCTTCTCCTTTAGCAGATAGGGATGTCGCACACACCCCCTTGAGCCAAGGCTGTTCAGGAACATTATTTAACCAGGCTTGCTTACGAATCACTAACCCCGCACCCACAGGAAATACCCCTTGACGAGGCTGATAACAAAATGGCTCTTGACCTCGTTCTATGATAGCGATAAAACAAGCAATTCGGTTAAAGTTTTCCGGTGGTTTAACTTCATAGTCTCCATAAATTTGACTACCATAAGCACCAGCTTGGGGATGGGAATTACCAAAATTATAGGCAGCACTAACCCAATCAGGAGTAGGGAGATTATCATCATCTAAAAACCCGACATACTCACCTTTAGACTCCTGGATAGCACGGCGTCGAGCAAATGCTATCCCCTGTTTTGGTTCAAAGTAATATCGGATCGGATAAGCTTCTGGATGGGATTGATACTCCTGAACAATTTTGCTGGTATTATCAGTGCTGTTATTGTCAATAATTATAATTTCCCAAGCAAAATGGTCAGTTTTAATTTGAGACAGTAATCGTTTTAGAACCTTAGGTAGACGAGTTTCGCCGTTATAGGTACAGATAGCAACTGTGAAATCAATCATGGGTAGTCAACCATTAGAGTCCCTTTTGAATTAAGAATGTAGAATTAAGAATTAAGAATTAAGAATTCTGCATTCTGCATTCTACATTCTGCATTCTGACAGACAACCTACCCTACACCGAATCGCCTTGGGCGAACAACCTTCAACTGCTCTGCCTTAAGCAACCAATATAAAAGTCGTAGCAGCATTATCGATCAGGGTTTCAGCCTGCACCTGATTCAGGATTGCTAAGGTTTCATCACCGAAGCTAATCACAGCGTTGTTACTTTCTTGAGTAACCGATAACTGACCAAAGGTTAACCCATCTGCTAAACCGATGAAGTCTTCACTGACTTGGAAATCCCCAATCGTATCAGTTCCTTCACCAGCGGCCAAGATGAAGGTATCACTACCATCACCACCAGAGCCATTATCACCAAATAGGGTATCATTGCCAAGACCGCCTCGCAGTAGGTCATCCCCAGCATCACCCCAGATTTGGTCATCACCTTTCTGACCAAACAGGGAATCATTACCGGCTTTTCCACCAATGCGATCGCTTCCAGCACCCCCGTAAATTACATCATCCCCTCCAAGGGTATTGTCAGAGGAACGGCTGTTGAAGTCACCTCGTAATACATCATCTCCATTCCCCCCAAAGATAGTATCATTACCTAAAGCACCAGCAACTGTATCATTGCCAGCTCGGGCAATGATTGTCTCATCAGCTTCGGTGCCAACTAGTTCATCATCTAATGGGGTTCCCGGACCGGGGTTGACTGAAAAGATAGTAATGGTTTCACTGTCTTCTTGAGCCACTATCAGCAGGGGTTCACCATTGGGGCTGTCTTCCACAGGAATAAATGTTAGCCCCTCAGGCTCACGGTCTACTGGCTCATCTGGATTGCCACCATTATCATTGGGCAGATATTGGACAAATTCAGGAGCCGTGGGATTAGTGACATCGTAGACAATCACCCCGCCTATTCGTTCGAGGCCGATAAACGTGTAAGTGCGATCATTAATGACCCCGGTGACAATTCCTTCCGGTTCTGGTCCTTGATTGTCACTGCGATCGTCAAAGGTATCAGGAGTGCCGCTAGAATTAAATAGTTCAGGAACTTGCTGAGCTGTAATTCGTTCAAAATCATCACCACTATCAAACACTAGGTTGCCAAACTGATCCCAAATTGAGAAAGAGCGCCCACCGTAGGAGAATAGCTGGTCAAAATCACCATCATTATCCAAATCCCCATCAATGGTAGATATTCTCAAACGACCCAGTTGAGACTCTTGTTGCAAGGTTTCAGCATCGGGAAACGCATCTGGGTCAAGGGTCAAGTCTGCAATCCGTTCCTCTTCATCCCTGATATCCCCTTCATTGGCAGTGACGTAGTAGGTTTGACCGTTTGCCTCAAAAGATGCGATCGCATCTGGTTGGTATAGACCGAAAACCGGCCAATTTTGGATGTTGATGGCATCATCCTCATTACTAGCATCCAGGGCATTGTTCTCACCCAGGTCGATCAGACCTAAGACCACAGGAGTTGGATTGGGGTTCAGAGGAACCGAGCCATCCACCGGAATCTTCTGTTCGAGTACTCCAAAGTCATTGTCATTGAGTACAGCCAGTTTGCCATCATCCAGTAGCGCTAGACCTTCTGGTTTATCACCAGCGAGATACCCAATCGAAGGCAGGTTTGTCACTTTTATCTTATTGACCGCCTGAATCCCAAGAGCATCTAGGTCATCCGCACTCAACTGCTCTAGAGTAGAGTCAGTGGGTAGTGTGGGGGCATCCGGAGCAAGCAAATTAGTGGCTTTTGTCAGGTCTATTTGGAAGATAAACTTCTTTGCTTTATCACCAACTGCGGAATCTCGCTCAATGACAAATAATTTTCCATCCTCAGCGTATACCGCATCACCAATCTTATCTACTCGTCCTCCACTACGTAAAGCAGGGTCTTCGAGCAAGTAAACATACTCAGCAACGGCATTACCTGTGGTAGTATCAATTCCGAGAATCCGAATCACATCCGAGCTATTAGACGTAGCACGGTCTGGATTCTGTAAAGGAGTTTGAATAAAGGCGTAGAGGATATTATCGTCTGGATCCAGAGCTACGGCCTCAAAGCCACGGTTACGGCGGCGATTGGCGTACTCTTCAGGTAATGACTCAGTGCCAAAGGTTCCCACTGCTGCACCAGCCAAGGCAGCTGTTCCTTGGGCAACAAAGCGGTCAATCAGGACACCATCGGTATCAAAGTGGTAGATAGCTGGACGGTACTCATCCACCATCCAGAAGGTGCCATCCGCAGCGATTACTACCCCTTCCAGGTCAGCACCAAACTCATCTAAGGGCAGCAAATTGCCAGATAAGTCTACTGGTTCTTCATCCACCCCTGCAATATTGGGTAGTCCTGTGATTGGTGTGGTGCTATCTTGACGGGTCAAGAAAATGGTTTCGGTAATGGTGATCTCGCCAGAGCTGGGATTTAACTCAAAGCGGATCACGCGAGCTTGGTAATCCGGTAAGGCAAAGGGTCGTTCTTTACTCCCATCCCCATCCACATCAGTGGGTTCACCATTGGGTCCCCGGTCAGGAACCGTTACAAACTTCAAGTTGCCAGTTGCTGCATCCGTCCCTTCGTAGAATAAGCCAGACAGTCCGCCCAGTTTAATCTCCTGACCCCCTTCGGTAGTACCAAGTACAGGCAAGTCATTGAACTCAAATAGCTCTAGGGTGGGCTGACCTTGGCTGTGGTCTTTCACACCCAGAGGCAGGATATCCACCACTGTAGCGGACTCCAGGTCTAGCACCGCAAAGGCATTGTTTTCCTGGAGGTTGACAAAGGCTGTAGTACCATCGCTTGAGACAGCAATGAATTCTGGTTCCACATCCTCAGCAACAGTCTTGTCTGGGAAAATACGTACACCTTTTGCCCGGAATTCCGCTTCACGACCATTGAAGGCGCTGAAGTCTGCTGTAGCGACATTGTCTTGGGTTAGAGTTGCTAACCCACTCGACACATCAATGATACTGATCGATCCTTCAGGATCAATGCCATCATCCGCTACTCCTTCATTAGCAACCAGTATTTTGGTGCCATCAGGGGTAAACATGAGCATATCGGGTAGGGGCCCCGCTTGCACTACCTTCAGGGCATTGGGGTCAGCGGGATTTGTCCGAAACGCCGCAATATCTATAATTGCTACCTTCCCTGGATCAGTAGAGGTGCTAGCTTCTAAGGCTAGCGCCAGTAAACCATTGCTATAGGCTACGCTATTTGCTCCATCAACGTCAGGTATCAAAGAAGCAATATCAATTGGTGGTATTGCCTGAGTTGGATTGCTCGGATCACTGAGGTCTAGCACTTGCACCTCAGTTCCACCAGATACTACAAATAACTCTTGAGATATGGGGTCGTAGGCGGTAATTTCAGCGCCAATCTCACTAGAAAAGCTACCAATTTTCTCTAATATATCTGCCACAAATTTATCCTAGGTAGTAGACGGCGAGTACCTATATCAGCTATTAGCTATCAACTTATTGAAAGTTTTATAGCAAGAATTATGTACTCATTACCCTGTTCCAAAGGAACCGCTTCGCGAATATTAAAATGCCTAATATTTTCTTGATTATCAAGAATTAAACTAATTTATTAGGACTTAATTATTAGGGTTTTGTTGCTCGATTAAATAGGTAGGTTAGTAGCGTTAGCGCTAAGGTTTTATAGTGTTGACTGTCCTTCAGGTTAATTGTTGAGAATCAACAGTTAAACCTCAGCCTATTACGTTAATTTCCTACCTACTTAGTTAGGGGTTGCGTCTGAACTCTACAGCTAGTGTTAATAATTAACCTTTAACCTGGAGATAGTGTGGCGATGGCTGAATAACGCCAACACTGATAGCATCAATATAACATCAATATAACATCAATATAATAGCAAGCTATCTGTGCTTTATTGAACGTTATTGAATAAGCTATTTGCTCAATCTGATCTGCATTCGCGAACGGAACATCCCATTGAGTGTGAACTAATTCAAAAAGAACAGCCAATGGAATTACCCACTCATACTAGGCTTATGACTAGCATGATGCTACCATGATGATAGCTATCACCTTGACTCCCTTCGGGTATGAGGATTTAACTTGATAATCCAGCCACATCAAGACGGACTTTATTTATCTAGTTACCCATAACCTTGGTCTGGAGTTCAACGGAGTCTACCTAAGCTGATCTTCGATTCATTATCAAGTAGATTTTACCCTTTCCCTGATTTCATTGCAATCACTAGTTCAGCAACACCGACTTAAGGTTTTATTGAATTTTACTGTCTTGGATTTGATACTCTTCGATTAGCAAACTAAATCCAAATCATTGTAAGCATTCAGCCGTCAGCCGTGAGCTTTTAGCTCACGCTATTTGAGGTGCCGTCAGCTTTGTGGCACAGGCTTCTAACCTGTGACTTTCGTTACTATTAAACTAATGCTTACCTGTTTTATTCAAAAGCTGTTCGGTGTAGCGTTCCCATAGCCCATCAGCACATCAAGTAGCGTGCCCATAGCCCATAGCCCATCAGCTGATAGCTGATACGCGACACGCTGATAGCTTACAAATCATTTGTCTTTGATCTAAGCAACTGGGCTATAGATGCCCGCTGGCTAAGCACCGTCTTCAGAGATGACCAAAGGAATCTGGGTAGCTTTAACCTACCAGTAGATGCTATCGGTCAGACTAATTAAGCCATAGGTTACTTGACTTAATATATTTTTGGATTTACGTAAAACTATACTAGAAAAGAGTGTACTATAGTCAACTTTACATAATCTTACAGAATTTGCTCTTTTTGTTACATCAGCTTTACTTAAAATTTACACGAGTAGCTACAGGTTTGGGTTTGGATCCAAATTCGGGTGGGTGTAGGGTCTTACCCTCTTGTGCGAAGATCTTCACACTCACTTTTACGCTTCCTAAGCCTGAGATATTACTCCTTCAATTAAACCCTCTAAAATTTATGATTATAAAGTCATAGCAAAGGTATAGCAGAAGTCAGAAGTCAGAAGTCAGAAGTCAGAAGTAAAACTATTGCTATACTTAGCTTTGAGACTTTTGTCATGTCCTAACTGCCCTGGCGACTGCTATAACAGGGAGCAGGGAGTAGGGAGTAGGCAATATGGAGCAAAAATTATCATATCAAAATTACGACATTAATTGGTACATTATCGATTTATTATATTTTTTATAATTAAATTAATGTTATTAAAATCAAAATTAATAAATATAAAACCACAAAAAAATTAACTTCAACTTATTAAGTTAATCAGTTTTATAGCATTTATAAAATAGTTTAATTACACAATTTTTTGATTTTCGGGAACAGGGAACATGGGTAAAAGTGTGGGAAGTATGGGAAGTATGGGAAGTGTGGGAAGATGCGGAAATGGAACACATTTTTATAGTTTTTCCGATACTTACGAGGTACATTTAATTTTCTTACCCCCACTCCCGACTCCCGACTCCCGACTCCCTATTCCCCTACTTCCTAATTTGATAATTGCTATAAAATAACGAAATCCCTTTCAGCAAGGGTTGTTACTCCTAACACTACTGCTAGGGTTTCATCTCCAACATTGATAAGAGAATTATTACTATCGGAGGTGATAGAAACTTCACCAAAGCTCAAACCATTGCCTAAACCAATGAAGTCAGTGCCCAGCTCGAAGTCTGTAATCGTGTCAGTACCTTCCCCAATCTCTAGGACAAAGGTATCACTACCACTACCATTAGAGAAGTTATCTCCAGTCAGAGTATCATTACCCAGACCACCACTTAATAGGTCATCCCCAGCATCACCCCAGAGTTGATCATCTCCGAAGCCACCATAGAGGGAGTCATTACCAAATTTACCGCCAATGCGATCGCTTCCTGAACCACCATAGATAATATCATCCCCACCAGCCTTACCATCTGGGGACCTGCTATTGTTATCTCCGCGCAGGATATCATCACCATTGCCACCAAATAAAATATCATTACCTAGTGCCCCAGCAATGGTATCATTTCCACCAAAGCCATTGATCAGATCAGCATCAATAGTCCCAATCAACTGGTCAGCCCCTTGAGTACCGTTAATCTCAGAGGTGGCTTCTACTATTGCTGTCGGAGATTGAATATGATCGAGGTCTAGCCCAAATGCTAGGAATTGGGTAATCTGGCTGTCATTGAAATTGTTATCGCTAGCAACAATTAGGGATTGTCTGCCATCCGGTAAGGTTGGACCAAATGCGATCGCTTCACTATTGTCGAGACGAATACCTAAGTCATCGAAATCCAACAGTAACCGTTTCTCAGCTACTTGCTCAACCTCTAAGAGTCCACTATCTGGGTCAGTGGGGTTGCTCAATAGGTTATCAACATCACTGATATCTGTAGCGTCTTGGAGCCGGACTTCATATAGCCTGAGATTATTTCCGACACCAACTGCAAAGGATCGCTCTAGGGCTAGTAAGGTTCCGGTATTATCTAGCGCTAGTAATTCTACTAAACCATTGTCAGCAAAACTGCCAGGAGGGTCAGGCTGATTGGGAATGGTGTCAGTGATGTAGAGGAATTCTTTAGCAGGTTCCCCAGTTTGTAAATCATACTGTAAAATCCGAACAGGGCTTTCATCTTCTAGTGTCGAAGCCGGACCATCCTGAATCAGAGCATTCTCTACTGCAGTATAAAGGAAGCGCTCATCTGGGCTAATGGTCAGGCTTTCAAAGGCACGATTGTTACGAATGCCCCTGGTTCCATCTGAGGTAGGTAAGAACTTATCTGGTACCGTCAGCTGATTGAACTCTTGTCCTGCTAGAGAGAATTCATTGACGAAGGGATTAAGAAGATTGTTAGCATCCCCTTCAGAGGATATAAACAAGGTTCCAGCACTAGTCAAGGCAATCCCTTCTGGATCAACACCCCGTTCTGGGAAAGGCTCACCGCTAGCATTCCGTAGAGTAGTGACATCTGTAAACCCTACATCACCGTTGTCTAGACTACCATCACTTAAATCAATATCAATAGTATAGAAACGAGCGGGAGCATTTTGGCTGCGGTCATCAGATAGACCATAGTAGACACCATTAGCAGGATCGTAAGCTAAACCAGAGATACCGCCAACTTCTGTATTCTCAAACTGCAATCGAGTATTAAAGCTAACCTCTCCGAGGAAGTTAATACCAGTGACAACCTTGGAGTTAGTATCTACCACTGTCGGCTCTACCTCAACATCAACATATACTAGACGGTGGTCAGAACTAGGAAAGGGGAAATCACCCACTAGCTCAAAGGCAGGGTCATCACTTTTCGGCCAGAAAACCGTTGCGTCAGTGATAGTCAGATTTTGAGAAGGCAACACATAATCCACCCGTAGGTTGCCAGGACCACCAAAGTTTTCCTCACCAAAGTCAGCGGTGTCAAAGGCTGGATTACCTCCATGAGTCAGGTTATTCAATCCCTGGCGGTTGCTAGCATCCACCCCTCCCTCACTGGAGGGTGTAACAGAGGTGTTGACTAATGGGTTATCTAGAATTTGCAGGATGGCATTATCAGTACTATCCCCATCAAAGGGGTCAGCATTTTGGTCTCCCATGATCACAAAGCGATCGCTTGCCAACAGACCACCGAAGTTTCCTTGGTCATCATAAATGTAATCCCCAGCTCCGGGAGTGATATAGTCTGACCAGAACCGAATCTCATCGTGATTACGGGTACCGTTGCGGTCTTCTAGACCATCAAACACTGGAGGAGTAGGATGGCTAGCGAGAACATGAACCGTTTCACCGTTGATATTAATGGGAATATCCCAGTGACTCTTGGAAGAGAGGCGGAATACAGCTAATTCTTCCTCAGAGTACCAGGATTCCCCAGTTACTGGATCTACAGGAAGCAACGCATCTGGCATATCTTTCCAGAGGAAGTTTTGAAAGGTGCGTATATTCTCCGTATCAATCGGGTGTTTGGAGAATAGCACCATCCCAAACTGTCCTGGAAAGAACCCGAAGCCAAACGCATCATTACCCCCGCCAACTTCCCCGTTATTATCTAAGTCAAATCCAGAGGGAATCCCGGTGTTAGAAGGTGCGAGATAAACATAGGGAAAGTCAATCGCTGTCGCACCATTCTGACTAACCGAAAGATAGTTATCTTGGAAAAGTTTGGCCGCTTCTCCATTCTCATCGAAATCAAATTCATTGATTAGCAATACATCCGGATTAGCACGCTGAATAATTTCAGCCACTGCCTTGGCTTGGTTATTATCATAAGTAGATAAATATTGAATTAAATCCCCTTGATTGGAGCGATTCAAAGAAGCGTTAAAGCTAGAAAAGCGAACGTCAAGATTAGACATATTAATTTTTTTTATACCTAAAGTTCGAGCACCTCAGTCATCAACTTAGTTACCTCAATACTGCGTCGGTTTTGGAAGTTCAATTCCTGGAGATCCCCCCTAACCCCCCTTAGCAAGGGGGGAACAATAGCTATGGCTCCTCTGGCTTCCCCCTTATTAAGGGGGACGGGAGGGGGATCCTTAACCCACGCAGTATTGCGTATTACCAAATAATAAAAACCGGGTAATCCTTTAATTACCCGGTTTTACAACGGATTAGATGATCGTGAAATCAGCCTCTGTTAGAGGATTAGCGATCGCAAAAGTTGCTAATAGTTGATTCTCCAAACTAATGCGAGCATTTTGCGAATCTTGTTCAATGGATAACTGACCAAAGGTCAAACCATCGGCTAAACCAATTAAGTCAACTCCTGCCTGGAAATCGAGAATGAAATCTGTACCTTCCCCAGCAGCTAAGACAAAGGTATCACTACCGCTAATACCAGAAGAGTCATCACCAGTCAAGAAGTCATTACCTAATCCACCTCGGATTAAGTCATCACCTTCATTACCGAAGATAAAGTCATCTCCTGCACCACCGTAGAGTTTGTCATTGCCGAGATTGCCGTTAATCCGGTCATTGCCTAAGCCACCGAAGATAACGTCATCTCCGCCAATGGTGCTATCAGCAAAGTCTCCCTGCAATACATCATCTCCAGCTTCACCCTGAATCAGGTCATTGCCCAGACCGCCATCAACGGTATCATTGCCTTCAGCAGCAGTAATGAAATCGTTACCTAACTCGCCAACAATTTCATCACTATCTGGAGTACCTGAAATAAAGTTGGGGGCTGGAAGACCTAATAAAGGATCTACATCCAGGGGTTGATCTAATTCGATCAGAATAACTTCGTTATTATCAATATCCGGACCCCGTCCTACGGAGAAGGGATAGTTGTTGTCATTGGCAACTAAGATCGTATTCTGATCAATCACCAATACATCTTCGATCGTGACAAATGGGAAGGTAAAGGTGAGTTCACCATCCCCGTTCACATCATCTGGGTCAGGAATGTTGAGCAAGTCAACTACTTCCTCTTTGGCAACAAAGCCATTTTCATCAATCTCAGACAAGTCAATCTTAAAGATTTTCTTGAACTGAGCCTCCGCTCCTTGCTTACCATCCCGCTCTATGACTAAGAACTCGTTGTCATTGATGGGGGTAAAATCCCCAATCGGATGACCGGGAACATCGGTACGGTAAAATCCTACCAGACCTTGGTATTCACTGGAAGCAACATCAAACTCATAGATGCGTAGAGCATCCTCTGGGTCCCCATCTACTACACCTTCGAGTAGGGGATACAAGGTGGTGCGGTCAGGGCTAAATGCCATGCCCTCAAATCCGCGAGACCTAGATAGATTAGGCAGTATAGTTTCTTGGTCAACTACAATTCTTCCAGTTTCTGGGAAGTCTGTAAAGAAACCATCTACTCCAAGCTCAATCAATTGACGGAACTCATCCTCTGGGCTTTGAGGGGTACCATCAGGGTTGAGGGTCAGGAAGCGCTCTTCATTACGTAGGGTGTAGGGGTGAATCTGCATTCCTGCATCATGAGCCCAATCGATGAAAGGACGAACTTCACCAGTGAGCTGGGTAGTGATTTCAGCAATGCCATCACCATTGCCATCAACAGGAGTATCGATCGATTCCCGCAGCAAAAAGCTGTTTTTCCAAGGACCAACACCCTCAGCGTAGTTAGCGCCAATGTAGTCAAAGACTGTCTGAGTGGCTAAATCTTGGTAAGTGGTATCGGGAATACCATCACCAGTGACATCAGCACCAAAGTCGGGAACAATGTCAACTAAATCGCCGTAGGTAGCCCGAGCCTCTTCTGCGGTAAAGTCAGGTTTGCTGAAATTAGCAACAATATCGTAGGGAGCAGAAAAACCGCCACCACCAGCATTTAGGAATTGATCGTCTACATCTCCGTAGAGCTGTACTAGGGGTAGATTTTCCAATCCAGCCCCAGGTAGCAAGTTATTTTGTAAATCAATTAGGTTAGCTACTTCAAAGGATTGGATGAAAATCCGGCTGGGGTCGGTAAAACCAGTTTCTTGTAGGGTTGCGATTAAAGGCTCTTCTAGGGATAAGCCTTGGTCATCGAAGAATGTAGGATGCTTGGTTTCAGGATAGATACCGATTTTTTTACCAGTTTCCGCTTCTACCTGCTGGAGTAGTTCGATAACCTCTTTGAAAGTGGGAATTTCAAACTGACCATCGAACTCATCACTACGGAAGTCACGAGACTGAACAGCACGCAGTTGCTTGATTTCTGCTAAGGTAAAATCTTCAGCAAAGTAACCAGTAATTTCTTCACCATCCAGCAGTTTGGTGGACTTGCGGTCTTCACCAAATACATCAGCTACGTTAGTGGTGTCATCTAGCAACGGTTCGTGACGAGCAATCAAGACACCGTCTTTGGTGATTACTAGGTCAGGCTCAATGAAATCAGCCCCTTGTTCAATGGCAAGAGCGTAAGCTTCTAAGGTATGCTCTGGACGCTCACCGCTAGCACCCCGGTGTGCAATCACTAGAGGAGGATCACCATTGAGGCTATTGAATTGTAAATCTGGGTTTTGAGGCGATCGCACAAATTCCCCTGTGGTATTCCCGGGGATATTGGGAGTAGAAATAGGGGCTTCGAGCAGTTTACCAGTGCTATCGAAGTGAAGTATAAACGGACCGAATTCGTCACCAATCCAGATATCGCCCTTAGCATCAATCACAAAAGACTCGATATCAAAATCCGCCCCGGTCAGAAAGCGTCCGCTACTGTCTTCGTTGACAATCTTGAAAGGAATTTTGCCATCAGGGTCAGACAGTTGAACAAAGCCTTCAATCTCTACACTACCATCTCCATCCTCTGCACCCTTGAAATCAGGGTTAACTTGATAGAGTCTGAGTAGGTAATCCGCACTATTCTGTTGGGCTCCAAAACCGTTATCTGATAGAAACCAAAAAGAGCCACCCCCACTAGGAGCAAACTGAACACCACTAAAGCCTTGAACAGGTTGTCCATCAAACGGACCGGTGCGACCATTGGCAGAAATCGGTTCACCGTTGCCATTGTCTGCACCAGACTGGGGTCCCTCTGCAAAGGTATCAGCTGGTAAAGATGCAAATCCTTTTAATTTCATAAAATCCTGGAATCAACGAGACTAAAACTCTCGAATTTAGCGTTTTTATATCTAGAGACTTAGAAGCACAGAAACTAGCTAAATTGTGTCAGCATTTCAGCTTTCAGCTATCACCTAGTACGTAATTGTTGCCAACCTTAAATCGCCTTGGCCTAGGTTTACGTGATGATTGAAACTGGCTGACCTCCCTTAGTAAGGTTTTCATTTCCAGGTTAAATTTTGATTGTATTTATATAAACATAATTATAAGGTTTGGTTAAAGCTTGTTTTTGAAGTCGCTGTAAATTTTTAGTGTAATTTTATCTGAGTAGGGTATAAATATTTTGTAAAGTTAACCTAGATTTAATATTAACTTAATTTTTTTAGTTTTTTATTAACCTTGAGCCTAGAGATTTTTTATATAATCCCTGACTAAGTAAGGTTTCGGCCAAAAATTTTGTTATCAACGATTTTAACAATTAGTTTTTAGCAAAGGGAGTAGGAAATAGGAAACAGCGGATCTGGAAATAATTATTTTTGATTTTTTTTAAGTAAGTATTCAGCCGTTGGCCACGCAACTTGGTATTAGCATTTAATTGTGAAAATGCAATAGTTTTTGATAACACTTTTATCTCACTCCTCTCACTAATCCCACTAATCCCAGTTGCCCCTACTGCTTGATATTGTGACAATGCAATAGTTTTTCAGCACTCCCACACCTCCCACACTACCCAAACCTCCCAAACCTTCCAAACCTCCCACAAGCCCTGAAATAGCGATAATGCAATAGTTTTACTATATCCTTGCCTTTTCCGAAAAAGTGTGTTAAAGTAATAATATCGTTAAAGCAATGGTTTACGACCCATGATGATTTCCACCGCACAAGCCGCTGAATTACTTGGTGTTTCCGCCACTCGCGTCCGTTACCTTCTGGGCAAAGGCAGAGTTAAAGGGGCTTATAAGGTGGGTAGAACTTGGGTAATTCCTTTGTTTGATGGCATGCCGGTGGTCACTCCTGGCACTCGCGGACCAAAACGGAACTGGTCAAAGCGCACAGAGTACACTAAGGCTGTGATCCACGTTAATCAGAAAGTCATTCGCCAAAATCTCAAGACCGGGGAGCGTAATCCTGTAATTACGGTGAAGCGAGGCACTAAAAATGTTTACGCTCATACGGTGGAGGTCAATGGCCCGTGTCGGGTGATGTATCGTCCAGATGATCCCCTCAAGTGTGGAGCACGGGTGTGGATTGAGACGATTTCTGATTTTGAAGTGATTTCAGCTTGATGGGATGTGAATGCGTTCGCGTAGCGTGACCTACGGTCAATCGCGTAGGGTGGCAGTAGGCCAATCCCATTCACATCAAATTAATCACAAGGTGTCTTTTTGCGATCGCATTCACATCGATCAATCACAAAGTGTTCTTTTGCGATCGCATAAGCGCGGAAGCTTCGCTTGATCGCGTAGGGTGGCAGTAGGCCAATCCCGTAGCGTGACCTACTGCCAATCCCATCAAACCAGTCAATGTGGCGTAAGTCCCCTTTTGCCTTTTGCCTTTTGCCTTTTGCCTTTTGCCTCTTGCCTTTTGCCTTTTGTCTTTTTCTTCAACCAAAGAATTAACTTACCATAAACATTGAGTAGTGTAAAACACTGTTTTATACGAGTTTACCGCCATTTCATGAATTTTTGGAGATATTTCTTGGTTTCTTAGTAAAATATCCTGATTCAATTTAGAGCTAGCGAAGAGTATAGTAGTCAACCATTACTTTTCTCTTTGCCATGAAAGGAAAAATTTTAAATTACCTTGTTATTATTGGAGTAAGCATTATTCTCCTGCTCGGTATAGTTACAACAGCTGTTGGTCAGGATAATTACAAACCGAATTTTAATGATAAGGTTTGTTTACAATGCTTTTCACCATATGTCCCCCTACATGACATACAACCATCAAATGATGAAGATCCTACTCCGGTTATAGGTTACCTTCAATCATCTATTGAAGTAACTAAGATAAACGATTCCTTCACTAGTGGTGATATCATTTTTGAAAAAATAACACTAGATAATAATAATTATGAATTTGCGATTAATAAAGATTACTTAGAAGACTGCATAAATAAAACCCAAAATCAACCCAATCAACAAAAAAAGATACAGATTTGTAAAATTATTAAACCAAAATCAAGTAATATAAAAATTTAAGTGTTTATAGACCAATATCACTGATAAAATTTATTATTCAGGATTACACCGCCTTTTAAACTCCTGATCATTATAGTACGTATTAGTAGCTTTTTTGTTACCTTTATGAAATCCTTCAATTATATCATTACAATACACAGATTCTTTCTCTAAATAAGCCACACGCAGCAAAACAGAAATCACCACAATAGCGATAACTATAACAAGTTTTGAGAGGATTTTTATAGGTAAGCTAAGTATTATCAAACTATCTGCTTTTGAACTTTCTTTTATCCCCTCTGGGGTAACTAAAGGAGTATCTGAAACAGGGCTATAATCCCTTGGTGCTTTAGCAATCTGAATTTTAGAACCTTCCTGATCAGTATAGATTTTAGGAGTCATGACAGGAAGGGTTAACCCTGATCAAAAATGCGCCTGAGTTAACTCAGACGCACTATGCTAATCAAATCATGATTTTATGCTCCGGCAAGCTTTGCTTTACCAAAGCCTTGCAGAAAAACCCTAGACAAACACCTCAGAGAGATTATCAATGAGAGTAGTAGCTTGAGTGAAACGCACCACAGCCAAGAGGTCTCCCCCGCTCGAGATTTCGGCACCATTAGCACCATCAACGATGCTCAGCTGATCACTATCGCCAGCATCAAAGGTAGTCAGACCAAGCTGGAAGTTATTGATGGTATCAAAGCCATTGCCGCTTTCGAGGACAATTAGATCCTCACCACCCCCTAGCCACAGGGTGTCGTTACCACTGCCACTATTAATGAAATCATTGCCAGAGCCAGAATAGATGATGTCATCACCAGCATCACCAAAGATTTCATTATTACCCTCACTGGCGAAAATGGTATCGTTACCGCTACCACCACGAATCACATCCAGCTGTGAACCACCGTAGATCAGGTCATTACCATCACCCCCAAGAAGGGTATTAATTCCCTCACTACCAAAGATTGTGTCATTGCCAGCCAAACCCTCAATCTGATCGTTTTCGACAGTGCCGAACAGGGTATCATCGTTTGATGTTCCTGAAATCAGAGTGTCGTCAATATCTAAGTTGATGTTGAGATCAATCAAGCCTGTGGTGGAGGAAAAGCCATCAACAGCAATTTGGTAGGTTGTACCAGCGCTAACGGTAAATTGAACTGCGCTTTGGAAAGTCATGCTATCATCATCATTACTGGCAATCTCTGTTAAGCTGTTAACTGCTGAACCGGTGTAGACTGCTAGGGTAGTGTCGTAGTTACTCCCAAAAGTATCAATGGTCACGATACCATCAGCGGCAGCTGTCCAAGACCACCAACCAGAATTTAACGGGCTGCTAACTTCTGCATGATCCGGCTCACCTGGCTCCCCAGTGAAACCCAGACTATTGCCTGTGGTACTAACTGATGTACCGTTTAACGATATCCGGTCGGCAAAGTTATCATTAGAAACCATTGATGTTCCCTCATCTAAGTTGATGTTGAGATCAATCAAGCCTGTGTTGGAAAAAAAGCCATCAACAGCAATTTGGTAGGTTGTACCAGCGCTAACGGTAAATCGAACTGCGCTTTGCAAAGTCATGCCATTATCATCATTACTGGCAATTTCAGTTAAGCTGTTAACTGCTGAACCGGTATAGACTGCTAGGCTAGTGTCGTAGTTACTCCCAAAAGTATCAATGGTCACGATACCATCAGCGGCAGCTGTCCAAGACCACCAAGCAGAATTTAACGGGCTGCTAATGCCTGCATGATCCGGCTCACCTAGCTCCCCAGTGAAACTCACGTTAGTGCCTGTGGTATTAACTGATGTACCGTTTAACAATACCCGGTCGGCAAAGTTATCATTAGAAACCATTGATGTTTGCTCCGTAATTAATGAATTGTCAGTTGTTATGTAATGCACACCTGGGTAGTATCTGAGGTTGTATCTGAAAACTACAGTAGTTTTCAGCCTCTAATAGTTAAGTTAATCAAGTTAAATTTGACCTTTTTGTGAAAAAAGGTAAGCATTCAGCTCAGGCAAGGGCTGATATATAGTCAGCGTAGATGCGCCTAAGGCGTTAGCTGATAGCTGAATGTTTCAATTTATAGATTCAGAATAAGCGAAAAAATTGCTATTGATTATAAAATCAGCATAATTATACGTATCGATTAGTTAAAGATGTTGTGAAATAAATTTACTTCACTTAGATAATTTATAAAAAGCTTTAATTGGATGATCATTCATGTCCTTTAAAGCATTTACAGCGTTTTGCCATTCGGTCAGGTACAAATTATTGAGGTGCGACCCGTGGCGAATTAAATTCGCCAACGGAAAGCGCACCTAAGGTTTTAGGGAGCAGGGAGCAGGTAAGAGTTCAGAGGGGAAAAGGAAAAAATCCTGTGTACCTGAGGTGAGACCCGTGGCGAATTTAATTATTAATTCTTCGAGCACATCTGAGAGTTATTAAAAATGCTGTATCTATCCCTTTTGCCTCTTGCCTCTTGCCTTTTGCCTTGTCTTCACCCACGGTTTATGAGACTTATCCAATAGGTCTAATATATAATTACAGCGCGATGAAAGAAGCTATCTAAGTAATTTTTTTTTCTTTGTTGGAGTTTTATTTAAACAATTTACGTCAGCTGTCAGCCGTCAGCTTAACATAAATCTCTTTAGGGATAATTTAATGTTGAGAGATTAATGAAAATGTAAGCTAATGCGCTACTTGAGGTGCTACTTGATGTGCCATAAGCTGTCACTCCTCAGCCGACTTAACTCAGATTAAACTAATGCTTACCTCTTTTATTAAAAACCTATTCGCGTAGCGTGGGCGTAGCGCATTAGCTGATAGCACCTCAAGTAGCGTGGGCGTAGCGCATTAGCTGACGAATTTCCGGTTTTTCATGAATGGGCAAGTAAATAGGTGATGCTTGCCAAGCTGGCACCAGCCATGAGGATATTTTTTAAATAGTTTAAATAGCGTTTTGAGTTACTGCTGCTGAGTAATAGTAAGAAATAGATATCTAGGTATACACGAGAATAATCTAAATAATAACCTAAGATAGTCATGCTAGTCATGGAAAATAGCACAGCATAAATAATTGCACTGATTAGGATAACCTTGTTTTCCCGCAGGGACTGACTGGCTAGCAGTATAGTGACTACAAAAGCTGCTATTAATAAGGCAAATGAATAAGCTTCAAACAGGTTTTTTCCTCCTAGTCCTCCTGTGAGACTATTAATCAGCTTTTGACCTATGCCAAATAGGGGGTAGCCAAAATTTTCACTACCTTCTAGATTTTCTTGAGCCTCTAGACGATAGAAAACATAGATAGCCCACCCAGCTACTGGTATCCAAGCCCATAATAGATGTTGCAGCTGCCGACCTTTGCGCTCCCATATACTGGTTAATAAAATTGCCAACCACATTAATAGCATTGTCTCCCTTGTCAGACAAGCAGCTGTGATGGCTATTGCTGTGTAAATCGGTTTTTCATTGCGATAAAAATAGATAGCTGTTACCAGCAGCAAGCTACTAATTAAATCAGCTGTTGAAAGGGATAAAACCATCCAAACTCCTGGTATAGAAAGAACCAGGAGTGAGTGCCAAGTTCTAGCACTATATCGTTTGAAATATAAACTACTGACAAATACTATGAGAATAATAGCTAGACAGTTAATCCCAACCATTGCGTAGGGAATTAGCTGGGGATTCCCAAAACCTAATAGATAACCTAGCAGTGGATACAGAATTCTTCTGTAGCGATATTGCGGAGGAGTAATGGCTTCTATTGTCCCTGAGTTTTCTAACCATGGATCGAGGGCAATAGTCAGAAACTGTTGACCATCATATCCCTGCTCTCCCTGATAAATCAATACTTGATCACTATTGAGATAAGGAGAAATAGGAAATAATGACCCAATTCTGAAAAAGCCAGTAATATTCCCTTCAAATTTGACAAAATAAAAGAAACTTACTATAACTAATACTAAAATAGCAGCCAATATTGTGTGCCTAATCTCAACCGGCTGGCGATTCCATAATTGTTTCATGACTTAACCCGCTCTTCCCTCTCCTCCTGTAAGCATATGCTTACAATTCGCAAAAAGTAAAAATGCGCCTGGTTAATTCCAGACGCGGGTAATCTTTGCAGGTGACGATAATAAATGAAATAAAATGAAATTAACCGAGTGCTTCAGCACCACCCACAACTTCCAGAATTTCCTGGGTAATTGCGGCTTGCCGTGCCTTGTTGTAGGTTAGGGTTAGTTTACCAGTCAGTTCCGATGCATTATCACTGGCATTACTCATTGCTGTCATCCGACAAGCCAGTTCACTAGCTGCTGACTCTTGTAATGCCCGTAGTAACTGGTTGTTTAGATATAAAGGCAACAGGGCATCGAGGATTTGCACGGGGTCTTGTTCAAAAATCATGTCACGGGGGAAAGTCTCGGTAGTTCCCCTTGTGACTACCTCCCGCTCCACCTTGAACTCACCACCTTTAGTTGTCAGTCTGAAGATTTCATCATCCTGTGATTCTAGTCCCTTAGCTGTTAGGGGTAGCAGGGTTTGAACCGCAGGTCGAGAACTAATCAATGAGACGAATTTGGTGTATATCAACTCCACCCGGTCTACGGTTTCAGACAGAAACAGGGAGAGGAGTTGGTCAGCAATCATAGATGCTTCTGATGCTGTGGGAATCTGTTCTAAACCGGTGTACTTGGCATCAATTGGCTGATTGCGGCGCTCGAAGTACTGAATAGCTTTGCGTCCAACTAGCACGTATTTGTAGCCAACCCCTTTCTCCTGTAGTTCCTTTGCACGGTTTTCGGCACGCTTGATAACGTTAGTATTGTAACCGCCACATAGTCCTCGATCCCCTGAAACGACGAGCAAGCCTACATTCTTGATTTCCCGTTCTTTTAGTAGGGGCAGATTGGCATCTTCAAACTGCATCCGGTTTTGCAAACCGTAGAGAACTTGTGTTAAGCGGTCAGCAAAAGGACGGGTGGCAGTCACCTGTTGTTGAGCACGACGTACCTTAGCCGCAGCCACAAGGCGCATCGCTTCGGTG
The DNA here is from genome assembly GCF_010692525.1 of Moorena sp. SIO3B2. NCBI lineage: Bacteria > Bacillati > Cyanobacteriota > Cyanophyceae > Coleofasciculales > Coleofasciculaceae > Moorena > Moorena sp. SIO3B2. The sequence goes on along the minus strand of NZ_JAAHHE010000002.1, from coordinate 85,149 downwards.
ATTTTCCGGGTATTTTTGACTGACTTAATGCGATCGCGAATGTCTTTTAGATTAGGCATAATCTGTTCAAGGATGACGGTTGTCTCGGCTTGAAGGTTGTCTGGTTGAAGGTTGAAGGTTGTCTGGTTGAAGGTTGAAGGTTGTCTGGTTGAAGGTTGAAGGTTGTCTGGTTGAAGGTTGAAGGTTGTCTGGTTGAAGGTTGAAGGTTGTCTGGTTGTTGGCCTTTGGGGTTCGGTGTAGGGTAGGTTGACTGTTTTTTAGAGAACCTGCAACCTACTAACCTGCAACTGAAATTAACCTGCAACCTGCAACCTACTAACCTGCAACCTACTAACCTGCAACCTACTAACCGGTAACCTGCAACGGAAATTAACCTGCAACCGAAACTAATCTTTAACCTGTTAAGCAGAGACTAGGAAGGTCTGTTTGTATTCTGCGATCGCTTCCTTTAGAATGCTTTCGGCTTGATCAGTGAGCTTCTTCTCGTTTTTGATGATCTCAACGTACTCTGGCTTGCTGGTTTTCAAGTACTCCCGCAGTGCCTGAGTAAAAGTTGTCACCTTATCAGTAGGCACATCATCGAGATAGCCATTGAGTCCAGCGTAAACGATTGCCACTTGCTCAAACACAGCTAGGGGTGAATTCTGAGGTTGCTTCAACACTTCCCGTAAACGTTGACCCCGAGCCAACTGAGCTTGGGTTGCGGCATCCAAGTCGGAGGCAAACTGAGCAAAAGCTTGCAAGTCGTCAAACTGGGCTAGTTCTAGCTTCAACTTACCAGCCACTTTCTTCATGGCCTTGGTTTGGGCAGCAGAACCTACCCGTGACACTGAGATACCAGGGTTAATCGCTGGTCTGACACCAGAGTTGAATAGGTCAGAGGAGAGGAAGATTTGACCATCGGTAATAGAAATTACATTAGTCGGGATGTAAGCTGATACGTCACCAGCCTGAGTTTCAATAATAGGCAGTGCGGTCATACTACCACCACCCAGTTCATCATTCAGTTTAGCTGCCCGTTCCAACAACCGGGAGTGGACGTAGAACACATCTCCTGGATAAGCTTCCCGTCCTGGTGGACGGCGCAGCAGTAGGGACATCTGGCGATAGGCTTGAGCTTGCTTAGACAAGTCATCATAAATCACTAGGGTTGCCTTACCGTTGTACATAAAGTACTCGGCAATCGAGGCACCGGTGTAGGGAGCCAAGAACTGTAGAGTAGCTGGGTCATTGGCATTCGCTGCCACGATCACAGTGTAGTCTAATGCTCCTTTTTCCTGGAGGGTATTCACCACTTGGGCTACCGTAGATGCCTTCTGACCAATAGCAACATAGACACAAATTACATCTTCTTGTTTCTGGTTGATGATCGTATCTACAGCAATAGCAGTTTTCCCGGTTTGTCGGTCACCAATAATCAACTCTCGCTGACCCCGTCCAATGGGAATCATAGCGTCAATAGCGGTGATTCCAGTTTGCATGGGTTCACAAACTGAACGCCGCGCAATAATCCCTGGGGCAATGGATTCCACCAGACGGGATTCAGTGCTTTGAATATCCCCCTTACCATCAATGGGACGACCCAAGCCATCAACTACCCGACCAATCAGTGCCTCTCCGACGGGTACCTGAGCAATCTTACCAGTAGCAGTAACCGAGCTACCTTCCTGGATCTGTAAACCATCCCCCATCAGCACTGCACCCACATTGTCCTGTTCTAAGTTCAGGGCAATGCCAACGGTGCCATCTTCAAACTCCAGCAGTTCCCCAGCCATGCACTTTTCCAAGCCATAAATCCGGGCAATACCATCACCAACTTGCAAAACCGTTCCAACGTTGGAAACCGCAAAACCTTGGTTATACCCTTGAATTTGCTGCCGAATAATGCTGCTAATTTCGTCTGGTCTAATGCTAATCATGATGTGTTTTTATCGTTAACTAACTAATTGTTTACTGTTAACTATTAACTGTTGACTTTTGACTGTTGACTATTAACTGTTCAAGGTTATTTCCCAAGGGGTTAACTTTTAACTTACTAACCTACCCTAAAAGGGAAGCCTCAGGCTAACAACCACCAACGTGACGTACTTCAACTGGTCAGAGCCATACCGATGCGACGTAGTTGTCCTTTGAGACTGGCATCAAATATCTGAGACCCGACTTTAATGATCACACCACCGATTACATCCGGGTCAATTTTTGTCTGCAGTTCCACCTGGTTGGCTCCCGTGAGGGACTTAACTTTCTCACGAACTGATTCTTGCTGAGCTTCACTGAGTTCTATTGCTGAACTGACCTCAGCCAAAACAGTTTGATCTAACTCCCTGAGAAGTTCTTGGTACTTCAGGCAAATGCCTTCCAAAAACACAATGCGCCCACGGTCTACTAGAATTCTTAAAAAATTCATGGTGTAGGGGTGAAGTTGGTCCCCAGCAATTTGTTGCAACACCCCGATTTTATCCTCAGCTTTGACCACAGGAGAGCCTAAAAACTCCTGCAATTGTGGCGATTCTTTCAAAAGATTCAGCAGAGTATCTACATCCTCACTCAGTTTGCCTTTGAGTTCGTTATCGGACTTAGCCAAATCGAGGAAAGCTTCTGCATAAGGTTCGAGTACTTGGCCACTCAAAAAACCACCTTTCATGAGCCACCTCCCAACAGAGCGATGTTGCGGTCAATTAATTGTTGTTGAGCAGAGTCATCTAATGTCTCTCTTAGTTGGGAATCCACCTTAGCCATTGCCATAGTAGCAACTCGCTGACGTAGTTCGGCCATGGCTCGTTCCCTTTCCGAGTTCAAATCCTGAACTGCTGATTCTTTCATCCGTTCTATCTCTTGAGCCGAAGCGGCCAAAATTGCCTCTTTAGCTGCTTTAGCATTAACTTCTGCTGCAGCACGAATGTTTTCTGCCTCGACTTGGGCTTGAGCTAACTTCTGCTGTTGATCTGCTAAGGCTTCGGCTCCTTGTCTTTGACGAGCTTCTACTTCTTTAATAGTCTGTTCAATTTTTGAGCGTCGCTCACTCAAAACGTTTCCCACTAATTGGCGACCGAAGTAGTACAGTACCCCCAACAAAATACTCAGGTTGATTAGGTTGGTTTCAAGAATATTAAAGTTTAATCCGAAACCACCTTCTCCATGAGCTTCTGTTGCCAATAATACTAAATTCCCCATCATATCCGTTTACAATTGTTTTGAACGCATAATCTTGCTAAGCTATGACCTGTCCACCTACTCTCAAGATAATTATCTCAAGACAATTATCTCAAGACAATTATCTCAAGATAATTAATAGTTTGACATAGTTTGACAGTACTCCCACATCGCCAATCTCTTAGGAGTTGTAGTAAATATATGGGTCAGGCGGTCAAGGCCCAACCATTTATCTTACTAACGCTGGCCCTAACAATTTTTCTAGGATTTGGCTAGATAGATCATCGACTTGTTGTTCGAGGGAAGCCATTGCTTGCTGTTTTTGTTGATCAATTTCTTCTTGAGCTTTTGCTCGTTCAGCCTGAGCTTCTTGTTGGGCTTCAGCGATCGCTTGAGCTGCCATTTTTCTGGCATCTTCTTGGGCAGCAGCGATCACAGCTTGAGACTGCTTCCGGGCTTGACCCAACTGTTCTTCATACTCTTTAGCCATTTTTTCGGCTTTAGACAAGCGTTCTTTGGCATCAGATTCCTGATTCCGGATGTATTCGTCACGCTCATCGAGGGTTTTTGTCAGTGGCTTATAGAATATGGCATTTAATACAACTGTCAAAACCAGAAACTGCAATGCCATCAGAGGCAGAGTAGCATCAAAATCAAACATTTTTCACAGATTCCCAATCGGAATAAAACCGAACAATTGACCGTATCAGACCTACCATGTAGAGACGTTGCCTGCAACGTCTCTACATAAAGTATCAGGTTCTAAGAAAATGGGTTAGCAAACAGCAGTACCAGAGAAATTACCAGACCATAGATAGTCAGGGATTCCATGAATGCCAAGGTTAACAGCAGAGTACCGCGAATTTTTCCTTCAGCTTCCGGCTGACGAGCAATACCTTCTACAGCTTGACCAGCAGCGTTTCCTTGACCGATACCAGGGCCGATAGCAGCTAAACCGACAGCAAGAGCAGCAGCGACAACTGAAGCAGCAGCAACGATTGGATCCATGATGATTTTTCTTATCCGTGATTAAAGAACAAAATACAGAGCTACTAGTCAGAAGGATTCTCCGAAGGAGTCATCAATTCCAACTATTCCTAATTTAAGGCTACCGTGCCATTCCCATCATAAGGTTATCCCTTAATGTTCTTCGCCTTCGACTTCTATTGCCTCGTGAATGTAGGCAGCTGCCAAGGTAGCGAAGACCAGGGCTTGAATTGCACTGGTAAATAGACCTAGCGCCATAATTGGCAAGGGAATAAACAGAGGCACTAGCAGCACCAACACGGCTACTACCAGTTCATCTGCCAAAATATTGCCAAATAAACGGAAGCTTAGGGAGAGGGGCTTGGTGAAGTCTTCTAAAATCTTGATCGGCAAGAGGATTGGTATTGGCTGAATATAGCCAGCGAAGTAACCTAAACCCTTCTTGCTCAAACCAGCGTAAAAATACGCCAAGGATGTTAGTAAGGCTAAAGCAACGGTGGTATTGATGTCATTGGTAGGAGCCGCCAGCTCACCGGATGGTAGCTCGATAATACTCCAAGGAATTAGGGCTCCTGACCAGTTTGACACGAAGATAAACAAAAACAGTGTACCGATAAAAGGTACCCAAGGGCGATATTCTTTTTCCCCCAGCTGGTTTTTCGCTAAATCCCTCAAAAATTCTAGGGCGTACTCCATCACATTTTGGATACCGCCAGGAACCATTTGGACATTTCGAGTTGCCGCAAGGGAAGCTACTACCAGAATAGCAATCACTACCCAGGAGGTGAGAAAAACCTGACCGTGTAATGTTAAATTGCCAATCCGCCAATAAAAGTGTTCACCAACTTCTAAGGAAGCAAGGGGTAAAGAATTCAGAACGTTTAAAGCATTTATCATTTCCATTCTGGAGATTTACCCAGATTTCTGTCAAGGGTGAAACGTCTGTTTATCCTACCAATAAATCCGACTTAAATAAATCTTACTTAGAGGTAGGATTTACTAGGCTTTGCAGCACATAGACGATAATTGCGGCTTTGTACGTCAGAAACCCTAAAAATATAGGAAGTATTTGTAATTTTTGCCATTGACTGGCTACTACAATTATCCCAATAAAAACCGCAAACCGAGCCATGCTCGGACGTCTATTTTGTTGGCTTAGCCGCTCTACGTCTTTAGCCAACATTCTCAAGTAAACCATACCAGTACACGCCCCGATCAAATAATTTAAGGCAATGTTGAGGGAGTAAACCAGCCACACACAGATGAAAATAATCCCTGTCGCGACTAGGGTGACCAACAACAGAGTTTGTTTGAGTTGGTAATACTCCTGCATTGACGAACTCGTTGAAGGGGATAAGTAACTTGTTTGCGTGTTTTCCTCCATGGTCAATGGTTTCTCAAGAGGGTCATCTGACAAGTTCACCGGTAGCAGCAAATGCTAGTCCAGTGATCTGGCTTGTTTTCACAAACCAGACGTAATCATATCATGGGAAAGGTCACAATACTTAACAAATCTGGTATAAAAATAACTAATCCCTCCGAAGTGCGGTATAAATAAGGGTTTCGGCTGACAGGGTGATGGATAAATGGGGCAACGGATAAGTGCATGTAACGGATAGGTAGTGACTACACAAACTAAGGTTGCAGACTGAGGCTCACCACACCAATGATTTTCTTTAAGTCCTTGAGGTGCAGACGAAAGTTTCTATAGCTCCACCCTTGAGGGGGTGGCCGCGTCGTGATAGACCCTGATAACTGCCTGATTGACTGACTTGAGTGCAAAAACCCTGGATTTTATGTAGGCAGGGGTGGAGCGATAGCTAAACCCAACAAAACCATTGCCAAGGTTGGGTTTCACTATGTTCGACCCAACAGACAAAGCAATAAAAGTTACTCAACAGGGAAAGTCTATATCTTGTATTGCTATCCCGATGCGTTCGCGTAGCGTGGCCGTAGGCCAATCGCGTAGCGGCTTGTACCGAGCATCGCGTTATATATCATTTGGCATCCTTCTTAGGAAGAATCTCGCAACTCGCGAGAGGAGTAACTTAGTTGACGATTTGCGGTACAAAACGATACGATCAGTATGTCGTCAACAGTAGCTCGGTGAATAAGTACCTCCTGCCTCATAGTTGCTGCTGAGTGAGTCGGGGTCAATGTCAGAACGTGAGCTTGATGGGAAACGGCAGGGATAATCAAAGCCATTAAAACTCCATGACTGACAGCGCCGATCTGCTCGCTTAGTATCAAACCAAAATGAAGAATGACCCAGACTTATGCAACGAGGCTTCAAGACCCAGTTAAAACTTAATAATAGACAAAAAACCTTGATGGCTCAACACGCTGGGTATTCTAGGTGGCTTTGGAATTGGGCTTTAAATATGTGGAACGAATCCTATAAAGCCGGGCTAAAGCCTTCTGCTAACAAGCTGAAAAAGTTCTACACCAATCATGTTAAACCTCAATATCCTTGGCAGTCTACCTTAAGTTCTAGGGTTTATCAATTCGTATTCATGCACTTATCAGAAGCGTTTAACCGATTCTTTCAAGGGAGAGCTCAACACCCTAAGTTCAAGAAGAAAGGTAGAAATGATAGCTTCACCCTAGATAATTGTGGGAAGGTCATGGAGTTTTCAGGAACTCGGTTGAAACTCCCTTTTATTGGGTGGGTTAGCACTTATGAACCTTTACCTGAAATCCAGACGAAGCGGGTCACAATCAGTCGAGTAGCCGATTCTTGGTATATTTCTTTGGCCTACGAGTTGGAACCTGAACCCACTGTTAAATCTAGAGAATATCTAGGTGTTGATGTCGGGGTTAAAGTTCTAGCCACCTGTTCAGATGGGACGGTATTTCCTAATCCTAGAGCTTACAAACAAGCTCAGAAAAAGCTGGCTAGACTTCAACGAGAACTATCTAGAAGAACTATGGGTTCTGCCAATAGAAATAAGACCAAGCTGAAATTAGCTAAAGTCCATCAAAGTGTTGCTAACATCCGGAAAGATGCAATTCAAAAATTAACCTCTTGGCTTTGCAAAAACCACGCAGTCATTGGGTTAGAAGATCTAAATGTTTCCGGTCTGCTAAAAAACCAGAACTTAGCAGGTGCGATAGCCGATTCCGCTCTTTATGAAATTCGTCGTCAAGTCTCATACAAGTCTGAGTGGTACGGTTGCTCATTGGTATTTGTAGATAGATTCTACCCATCCACTAAAACTTGTTCTAGTTGTGGTCATGTTCAGGAAATGCCACTTAAAGAACGAGTTTTTGATTGTGAGGTTTGCGGTGAAGTCAAAGACCGTGACTATAACGCCAGCCTCAACGCGCGAACGTTTTGCCGAAGGCTATTCGGTCTAAGCCTGTGGAATAGGAAGTGCCGACACCCTATGAAAAACCAGGTAACTGGAAAGAAGCAGGAAGGGAACTTTAATACGGTTTGTACCGCATTATATCAGTTTCTCGTAGCAGGCAACAAAGGTACCACCCAACAAAAATATTGGTTAAATATTACTGAATTGAACTCAATAAATACGGACATGGTCAGAGGATATCTGAAAAGTTTTTTGATACTGAATTTTGCCCCCCTAGCCCCCCAATTCTGGGGGGAACAAGAATCAATTTGCTGGTAGAAGTCCCCCAAAATTGGGGGATTTAGGGGGCTTGGATGTAGCAAATGAGACTTTTCAGACAACCTCTCAGCAAAGCACTAGTATAGATGCCAATTTGTCGCTTCATGGCACTCAGAAATACTAGACTCATTACCAACACCATTGGCAACTTAGCTTTGATACCAATGAAATCAGGATTTGATAATGTAATTAACCCATCTAAGGAAGGAGCATTAACATGTCCGTCTGGATTTCTAGTGGCTGAAAATAGAATCGATTTAAAGAATCCTTCTGCATTCCATAAGATAAATGGTAGTGACGTTATCCCAGGGATAACAAGTATTAACAACAAAGCGATGAAGGTATCCTTTACAGGATTATCCTCTGATGATTGCCAAGCCCAAATCAGATAAAGTGGTACTAAAAATATAGCAATTTGTTTAATCCCTAAAGACAAGCTAAACATCAAGAAAGCTTTGGACTTGTGTTTCGGCAGTAACATCAGGGAAAGAATCATAAAAAATATGGCTAGGAAATCCAAGTTAGCGTCGATACTAACATAAAGCGTCCATCGGTTCAGTAACCATAATAAAGCAGCAAACCAGCCAAAAATAAATAATTTATGGTTATACAAATGATAGAAAATTAGACCAGCAATCCCGATATTAACCATTAAAAATATCGGTCGCCATAGGGAAATCCAGTCTGAGTAGTCTTGGAATCCCAATAATTGAGTTAATGCTGAAAGCCAATAAAAAATGGGTAAATACGTAGCATACTTCTGATTTTATCTCATATTTCCCGATAAGACTCTAGCGTAGGGATTTTGCCCCGATAAAATTCGCTTCCCTTCTACCCAGCTATAGTAAATATCATGTCCTTCAGTGTTATAGTTCCAAACTTGTAAAAGTTTGACATTAATGACAACACCGACAACAGCGATTAAAATTAGACAGATAATTACTAAAGTCTTTCTTTGAATCATCATCATTTTAGTTCTTGGGTAAGCATTCAGCTATCAGCCGTCAGCTGTCAGCTTATTTTATTCAAAAGCACCATTAGTAGCGTACGCTATGGGCATAAACTGTTCGGTGTAGCGTGGCCACAGACCTTTAGCTGTTCGGTGTAGCGTGCGCCTAGGGCATTAGCTGATAGCTGATAGCTGATAGCTGATAGCTGAATGCTTACCTTCTTGGTTAATAAAAAATTGTTAATTACTAATTAACAATTAACGAATAACCTTAAATGATAAGTATTCAATCGAACTTGAGCTCACGGTTTATTTTTTCAGGACGCCCCATCCCAGCTGTGATGGCATAACTTTGAGCCAACAACTGTAACCAAAGCCGTGGATAACGCTTTTCAAGCCAGGGCTGTAACCGTCGAACTAGACTGGGAAACCAACCTTTGAGCAACCCGCTGACAAAGGCATTGCTAGTAAAACTTAAGTAACTGCCTACCCAAAGCAAGAAATCCTTTGCACCAGCCATTTCCAAAATCCAGGGGATGAGGGCAGGGTTTCGGCGAGCTGCTTTGAGTGCCAGTCGATTAAAGGTTAACCAACTGAAACGGTCTTTAATAAACGTATCTGGTACCTCCGGTGGTTCATCTGCCAACAAACCAAAGAAGGTATTGAGCATGGAGTTAATCCGCTGGGGTGGTAGATGACGACCTGTTGGTACCATCATCCCCTGGGAAAAGAGCCAGGTCACAGCAATATTACTTTGATAGGCACGAATTTGATTTAAATCCTTAGCACTCAAAAGATTGTGCCGCAAGGCAGTTTCCAAGAGATCGGTTAAGCGATAGAGGTTACGCACTAAGGAACCGAAGCCAGTGAACACCAAGGGGGACTGAAGGGAGGCAGCATCACCAATGGCAACCAGTCGGTCGAAGGCCACAATGCGATCGCGACTTCCCACCGTAAAATGTCCGGGAATATACCCAAAGGTTGGCTTCTTCCACACCAATTTTTCCATATCACATCGGCGGTATTCCGGTAAGATAGTAAAGAAATCTTCATACATTTCTAATAAAGAGCCGGGATTCTCAGGATGTATCTGATGGTAATGGAACAAATAAATTGTCAATTCCTGACCTGCACCAGGGAACAACTCCCAAATCAGTTGACGTCCCCGGGAAATATCCCCATGACTATTGAGAACATCACCATAATCGGGATCCCACACCTGAGGCTCTAATCCCTCAATCACAGCCCCCACCGTGGGACAGACACTATTAAACGCCCTACCCCCATTGAGTTGCCAAGCAATTGGTGAAGCCGTTCCCATGGCATCTACTAACAGACGACCACTCGCTTGTCGGTGAGATTTAGTCGGTAAGTGTTGCAAATCCACCACAACTTCCTCTGGGGTGATAGTTGCTTGGATAAACTCTGTCTCATCCCAGATTTCTCCCCCAGCACTGGTGAGCTTTGTTCCACACAGTTGCAAAAACTTAGCAGAATCAATGGCGATATTGAGCACCGTTGGCGTGTGCAAGATGGCTGCTTTCAAGTGGGGTGGGTTGTTGCTATCAAAGAACTTATTAAATCCATCAAGGTATTCCCTAGCAATGATCCCTTCAAACTCAGTTGGGGTAAATAAACCCAAATCAATCAGGCTTTGAAACTCATCCCGTGAAATATTCCATTCCCGGTTCATCCGCCCAAAGGTTAACCGCTCAATCAGCAATACCCGATAACCCCGCTGCGCCATTGTTGCAGCATGGATCACTCCCAAAGCACCACCGATGTAGATTACGTCGTACTTAGGGGTTGAAGGTTGCAGGTTAGATGGTTGAAGGTTAGTCGGTTGAAGGTTAGATGGTTGTTCGCGTAGCGTGGCCTTCAACCCCTTAAACACTACCTGCTTGGGCTGCTCGGGGTTACGAACCCCCTCACGCCAGCGCTTTTCCCACCAATAAACTCGATTCAGGTCATATTCTCCTCTAGGCATTTTCCGGAAAAAGTGCACAGTCTGAGGATAATAGGGTGCTAATGCTTCAAAGATGGATTGCTCAGATAACTCTACATCCGGTGGTTCTGGATAGTGGTAGGGGAATTGCTCCCGAAGACTCTGGGTCAGCTGTCTTAGAATTAGCGTTTCGCCGCTCAGGGGCTTTTCGGACCAACGAAAAGCTTTGAGGTAGGTGGTTCGCTGCACAGACCACACAAAAATCGAGATTTCTGGAATCAAAGATAGGGCAACTGTAGTCTTGTGATTAGAATTCTCATCAGGAGTAGTCTCCCATTGCAGACGAATACCATCTGGCGTGATTATCTTATCCCCGAGCTTAGGCTGCCATTCCTGTTGCAACCATTGGCACACAGTCTTGGTGTCTGGTGTAGGGATTTCTACGTACAGAATCTCTTTCATAGGGGTTATGTGATCACAAATTTCATTAAGAGGAGAGACGGAGGTAATCAGTGATGAAAATACGCTAAGCTTCCAAGTATCGACTTGTTTAATATTCGTAAAAATACTTTACATTGATTTCAGTTTAGTTATAGTCAAGGGTGCCCTTGTTTGTTAGGTATGAATTATCCCATTCCAGCTAGTCCACAAGAAATAGTCGCCCTACGTCAACAACCAGTTGATGAAGAACTGGTGGTAATGGCGATTGCTGGTGTCATTCAAATTGCCCGTCAAGAAGGACAGTCTCTTGACGATTTAACTGCCGAAGTCTTAGCAGAAGACGATTGGCTTGATCACTCACAAAGAGTATTACTCAATGACCTGGTTGTCCAAGCCTGGGAGAGTCTGCCTGAATTAGAATGGCAGGCGTCTTAAGCGACGCCCAAGCTGCTTAGGTTAATTGCTACGACTCAAGCCATAACGCATCTACCTTTTTCATCATTGATTGATTGATTGATTGATTGGTATTAGACCTGCCAGACTTAGTAGTTTTCTGATCTTGTTTGCGTCAATTGTTGTTTATGCAAGCTTTTTGCCTGACAACTGCGGCGAAGTCTATTGATTGGCAAATTTCCCCCAGTTATAACATTACTCCTGAGTCAAACTAGATCTTTAACACAACCGATCAATTCCTATTCCCCTTGCCTAGTAGCTTGATCACGCTCTCTTAGCTGCAAGAGAATTTGGGCATGAAATTCCTTGGTGATGGGATAGAAGTAAGCAAGTACTACACCACCAATCAAGAATAGAGTTGGCAGTGGTCCCATAGCGATACGGATGGCTAGCAGTGCGGAATCGGGTTGGGTGGGGACTGGTTGCCCAGCAGTAGATGAGATGAATCCTGACCACTCTAGGACAATACCGACTAAAAACAACCCTAGGGCTAAACCAAGTTTTTGCAGCAAAACCATGAAGCCATAAAATATCCCTTCCCGACGCTGACCTGTGGTCAATTCATCAAGTTCAATCACATCCGGCACCATGGACCAGGGGATGAGATAAGCCACAGAAACCCCAAAACCAGCCATAACAGCTAAACAGTACATTAAGGCCACTTGACCAGGTTGTAGCAAAAATATACCAACTTGAGCGATAACCCAGAGACTAGTGCCCATAAAGTAAGCGGTTTTTTTGCCCAATCGCTCACTTACCATCTTCCAGAAAAACAGCATCAATAAGGCAGTACCTTGAATCGCAAGGGCGACTAAGGAAAAGCTAGACTCGGGCAATCCCATCCAATTGACTATGAAGTAAAGCAAGATAGAACCGATTAACTGGACAGCTAACCAGGAACACAGGTAGATGCCAATCACATAGAGAAAAGGCTGGTTACTGAATACAATCCGCAGTTGCTCAAAAAAGGATAAGGAGGCTGAAGTGTCAGCTTCAGAGCGCTCTGTGAAAGCAAAGCTATCTTTCAGGTGGGGTTCTGGGGTAGAAAATATCAGAGTTATACCAAAGACGGTAATTAGTAAACCAAGAAGACTCAGAAAGATACCAGTGATATCAGGGTTGCTAGTGGCACCCAATAATTTGGCAGTCACTGGGATAATCCGGGCAATGCCATAGAAAAATGATAGGGGTCCAATTAGGGTCAGCAGAGTTCCTAGAGTCTTTTTCTGCTGAGTTCCCAATATAGGCTGTGCACCTCGTTCTTGGATGCGCAGCACACACCACAATATCGGCACCACCGCCAGCAAGGTGCAGACTAACCCTAGCACTAGATATTGCTTCCCACTATCACCGGCATAGGCACTAAAAATTAATCCCCCTAGAACTAAGGTTAGGATGCTGCCACCGATGGAAAAGGTAAAGCGAAAGCTGTTGAGGCTAGTGCGTTCGTTGTAGTCTTGGGTGAGTTCTGGGGTGAGGGCGGTGTAGGGTAGGTTAACTGCAGTGTAGGCAATGTTGAACAGAATAGCAATCAGAAGGTAGTAGCTAAACAGTAACCAGTTATTAATGGTATTGTTATTGCTGAAGTGGGGGACAATCCACTGTAAGAAAAACAGAAAACCAAAGGGAATTGCCCCAAACAGCATCCAGGGAATGCGACGCCCCCAACTAGAACGAGTGCGATCGCTCATAATCCCAACCATGGGATCATTGATGGCATCGGAAACTTTGCCAATCATCAGAATACTCCCTGCCAAACCGGCTGGTAAACCAGCCACATTGGTTAAAAATGGCAGGAGGTAAAAGACTAAGAGATTGGCGGTCATGGCTGGACCCATATCTCCAGCACCATAAGCTAGTTTGGTGGTAAAGTTAAGCTTTTCGAGTCCACCGGAGACTTGGGGACGATTACTGGCATCAGAACTAGAAACATCAGTCATAACCGATCAGATAATTGAGCTAGGCAATGTGGTGATAGGAATTTTTTTAGCAAAACGAATCACTCATAAGCCATTTCTAACATTAGACTTCTTGTAGAAGTAGGGAAATTCCGAACTTGGGAAATTCGGAACAACCGCTGGTAATGGTCGAATAGTTTTCGACTTTTGCTAATGGTCGATTCCCTCACCAATACCTAACCAATATCAATTGCGCGAACTATGTCAGAACTTTACGTCTCCTGGTCAGAGTACTATGAAAAAATCGAACGGCTAGCTGTCAAAGTCTATCAAGCCGATTGGGATTTCAACCAGATTGTCTGTATTGCTAAGGGAGGATTACGGGTTGGTGATATCCTCTGCCGCATTTACAATCAGCCCTTAGGGATTATGTCTGCTGCTTCCTATACCGGACCAGACAATCGGATCCGAAGACCGATTACGTTTTCGAGCCACCTGGCGATGACGACGGCAAAATTAGGTACTCGGATCCTGTTGGTGGATGATTTAGTGGATTCTGGTATTAGTCTACGAGAGGGGATTAAATGGCTTTATAGTCATTATGGTACAGAAATTGAGGAGATTCGTACTGCTGTGATCTGGTATAAAGGCTGTTCTGGGATTGCTCCTGATTACTATGTGGATTATTTGCCAGATAATCCTTGGATTCATCAGCCTTTTGAACCGTATGAGTCCATGAGTCCAGCTGATTTGGCTCAAACCTATTTAATTAGAGAAGTGTGATCCTATCAGCACAGAGGGAGCAGAGGAACCAGAGGGGGCACAGAAATAATAGTTGAAAGTAACCTAGGACTGAACAGAAGTGATATAATATCGAGACTCGACTACCTTGCTCTACTCAAGCTAGCAGAATTGGAGATTTTCCCAGTAAATGCGATCGCTTTCTGGGGGGAAAGACTGGATAGTTTGGAAATTATGATCCTAGAGGCAAGAGAGTACGATTTCGCTTTTCGCAGCACCCCAAGGGGCAATCCCATGGGGAATTGTGATTGACTTAGCTATGACTCATAGCCCTCAAAATGCAATTTTAGGGCTATACAAAGGCAGACGCTTAATTTGGCTGGCCTGAGGCTAGGCTAGCCATAAAAATTTATGGCTTCTGACTCAATCGTGCCGAATTGGCATCATACTATTGGTTAGGCTATCACTGGATAGAGAGGTGACAAGCCATAATCTGATCTACGTAAATACTAGAACAAAATACCTAGAACAAATGGAAATGTCAACAGTAGAACAAACAGAACAAACGGAAATGTCAACAAACCCTGAACCCGAAAATAAGAAAGAAAATAAGAAAGGGTTACGAGGGACCCCAGCCCAAGCTACAACTCGCCTCCTGTTACACTTGTGGAATCTAGGAGGATCAAAGCAAGAAGTCAAAAGAAAAGACTTAAGTGATACAGTGAAACTGAATAATGAGAGGTCTGGTGATTATACTGACATCTTTAAAACATTGGAAACAGATGGGACGATCAAGAAAACAAAAAAAGCCCGAATCGAGTATGTGTTTTTGACAGAGCAAGGCTTGCACGTGCTAGACGCTGGCATCAAAAGCGCTGATTTTGAGTTTGACGGTAGTCTGGTCAGAGCCAAGGATGTCAAGGCTGTTCTAAATTGGATTCGAGAAAGAAGCTCAGTGGCTAAGGTCGTTGACCCAGGCGCTGATGCTGAGAAAACTGGGGAAAATGCGATCGCTTCTTATGAAACCTTTGAGTCGGTGGTCTTGGAGGTTTACGACAAGCTAAATCAGGACTATAACCTTGATGATCTCGTACCGATTTATCGGATTAGACGGGAAATTGGGGATAGTGTCAGTCGTTCCCAGTTTAATGAGTGGTTGTTGGAAATGCAGGCTAAGGATATTTTGCAACTCCAAGGCGGTAGCTTACCGGATAGCGATCCATCCCAAATCGAAGATTCCATCACCACAGAACTGAGTGGATTACGCTGCTATGCTAAGCGGCTATAATCCTAGGCTGGCCTGGTTATTGTAATAAATCTCTGTTGACTGTTTGTAGCGTTTCCTCACACTAACATGACTAACAGTTTATCATGACTAATAGTTCATCTCCCCTTGAACAACTCCAGAATGCCATCAAAAAACAAAACCCTTTTAACAGAGAGTTGGTTGTCAAGAAGCAAAATGTATGGAAAAAAGAATTCCCTCACGTTCCTTCTATAAATGCTCATGCCTCCGACGCGGTTTTTAAGGCAATTGAAGAAGTTCGTGGCGGGGAGCGTCACGTTATTGGCATTACCATCAAGGCTGAACCAGGGTTAGGCAAAACTCATTTGCTCAGTAGGGTTCGCCATCAACTTCAATCTGATGGCGGTGCTTGGTTTGTCTATATGACTGATTACAATGACCTTAACCGGATCAAGCCGGAATTTTTTAAGACCCTGGCATTAAGTCTCAAGGAGGTTGGTAGCCAGGGGGTGAGTCAGTGGCAAGATTTAGGGACTGCTTTAGCCAATGAGGCGATGAAAAGAAGTTACACATCTCAGCAGTTAGTCAATGTATTTCCCAATGCCTTGGCTAAAAATCCCAAGCTAATTGATCAACTGACTGATAAAGTTCTTGAAATCAAGACAGACATCGACAATCCGGATCTGATCAGAGCGATTTTATGGACATTATCAAAGCAGCATGCCCCTTATGCTATTAAATGGCTGTCTGGCCAAAGTTTAGCCCAGAAAAAAGCTGACGAGATGGAGTTACCCAACAATTCGGAAGATGACAAAGACGCTTTCGATATAACTTGTCAGATTTTAGACCTAATTAGTGATTACAATCCCTTGGTGGTGTGTTTTGATCAATTAGATAGTACAGAATGTGATGATGGAGGGTTTACCAGAGCACAAGTTATTGCCAGCTTAGCAACAGATTTATACAATAGCATTAAACGGGGTGTGCTGCTGACCGCTATGTATCCTGACACTTGGACACATCAAATCAGAGCATTAGATTTAAATGAGGCAGTTGTTGACAGAATAGGCGAGCGAGAAGTTGAGTTAAATCCTCTAAATTCTGAGCAGATAATTGATCTAGTGTCCCTACGGTTAAAAGCGTTTTATAATCAGAATAAACTAACTCCTCCTCAGCGGGTTTATCCCTTTACCGAAGAAAAACTGAAAGAATTTGGGAAACAACGACCAACAGCAAGAGATGTTCTTAAATGGTGTCAAACTAACTGGGGATTACCTAATGGTCAGCAAGTTTCATCCCATAGACCTGCTATAAATCCGGTTAGTTCTGCTTATAATAACGAGATCAAAAATATTGACAATGAAGAGTATATGGAGGATGACCCTCAGCTCACTAACGCTATCAAGTTTGGCCTCAACCAACTCATAGGACAGATAGTGTCAGGAGTCACAATCGAAAAAATTGAAGCTCCAGTTAAACCTAAAAATAAATACTTAGGGCTCAAGATAGTTGGTAAAGAAGACGGGAATACGGTCAAAATCGGACTAGCGGTGATCCAAGCCTCTGTTGGAAATACTGTAACGGCTGGGTTATCTCATCTTGGGAATTATAAAAAATATGATCTGACCCGTGGTTGTTTAGTCCGCTCTAAACCCATAAGTCAAAGTGCTAAGAAGGCTCAAGAGTGTTTGAATAACCTGAAGGCTCAAGAAGGAAAATGGGTAGTGTTGAAAACAGAGGAGGTTAAACCCTTAATTGCGATTCGCTCTGTTTATGAGAGTCGTGAAGACTATGAGTTGAGTGAAGAGCAGATTAAGGATTTTATCTCTAACACAAAGCTAGCCATAGATAACCGATTACTGCGAAAAATTTTGAGTGCTCCATCGGGACAAATTCCTGAAGAGGCAGTGGATGAAGAGTCGGAAAGTTAAAGGATGAGTAAGTCAATGAATCTATAGCATTTTCCTTTGATTTGTGAACATACTCCCTTAAGGAAAGGCAAGAGGCAAGAGGCAAGAGGCAAGAGTTAAGAAAATATATAGGGATTTTTGGTAATATCAAAAAAGTAACTTTCTTTGGTATAATTGATTTATAAATGCTAGAGTTGACAGGAGTTACATAGTTGACGCTAGGGATGAGATTGATTGATAGTAAGTGATCTAGATATCTACTAATGAGTCAGCAAGATAATGAGTCAGCAAGATTTAATTTCAATAGCCCTACTTTTACCGGCACCAGATATCGAAGCCTTAATTCAAGGGCGAATGATTGCTGCTATACCTCAGCTATTTATCAATCCAGGGCGAAAATTTGTCCTATATCCGTCTAAGATATTAACTAATAAGATATCAAGGAATAATCCATCAAGTCATTGCCTGTATCCTGAGCAATATTATCGCTCTAGTTTTAGAGAAATAGCCCAAAAAAGTCTAACGGCACTGAATTCTGAGACAGTTTTGATTAAGGCTTGGGCTAGGTGTGAACTTTGCCAACACCTGAAGAAAACTGAATCCTTGGAGAAGTTATCACTGTTAACGGTATGGACAGCAGCCGGATTACAAGCAAGACTTGAGAAACAGCAGGGTATTTTCCTGGCTTACTTGCGGGTTTATCAGTTGCCTAAAGTTCTTGAAGTACCTAGACATGATAGTATTAGTAATATTAGAAATACTACTAGTCAGCCCCTTGGAAAGTTTGTTAGTTTAGGTGATAATATTAGGGTTACTGACGATTGGCCAGTATTAAGCGATCGCATTTTCAGCCAACGGCGACACCAGCTAGAAAATCGACTCCCGCCACTGTATCCGGAATTGGAAGAATTACAGAGTCAAATCGCTAACCTGGCAATTACTAACCCAGCTGCTAAAGCCCTTGACGAAGAGATCAAAAAATTTATAGGCTGGAGTAGCAACAAGCAGTTAACCTCATCTAATCCAGATTTAGCTTGGATAAATACCATCGCAGCATTGGGAAATCGCAGCAAAGAGTTGGATCAAGGTAAAACTAATTATCAAGCTGGTACAGATTTTGAAAATATTGTTCGTGATAGCCTTAAGTTTCTAGGATTTACCATCGACCATGCTCACAAAGGTGGTGCTGGTGGCTTAGATTTATTCTGCTCAAAACCTTATCCCTTGGTGGGTGAGTGCAAGGCTGGGAAAAAAATTCCTAACGATACGGCAGTACAACTGTTGAATTTAGGAACATTACGTTTAAACAATCAAGAACTACTTAATAAAACGGCTAAGTTAATCATTGGCCCTGGTGAGCCGACTAAACAACTTATGGATGCAGCTATTGTACATGGTATGGCAATTATTAATCCTGAAACTCTTCAGAAGCTGGTGAAACTTCAAAGCCAGTATCCCAATTCCGTTGATTTAATTATACTAAAGGATTACTTGATACCTGGTCAAGCTGATCAGGAAGTTGAGAAATATATTAATCATGTTTCTGAAAAACTGAAATTGCGATCGCATATTGTCCAGCTGGTGAAAAAGCTGATTGACGATAGAGATAATCACACCGTGGGAGTAGAGATGATCTATGGAGCCTATAACTTCTCCAATCCACCCCAGTCCTTGACTCAGGCAGAACTACACGAAATATTGATTGAGCTTTCTTCTCCCTTAACTGGCTACTTGGGGAGAATCAAGGAAACGGATAGTAAAAGTGATTGCTTTTACTTCCTGCGGGACTTGCCCATGGATTAATTAGCACTTGTTCAGTCTAGTATTTTTCAATTTGGTGAGGTACTTTTTTTGAGGGAGCAGGGAGCAGGGAGCAGGGAGCAGGGAACAGGGAGCAGGGAGCAGGGAGCAGGGAGCAGGGAATAGGCAAGAGGCAAGAGGAACCCACCCCTAACCCCTCCCAGGAGGGGAAGGCAAGAGGCAAGAGGCAAGAGGCAAGAGGCAAGAGGAACCCACCCCTAACCCCTCCCAGGAGGGGAAGGCAAGAGGCAAGAGGCAAGAGGCAAGAGGCAAGAGGCAAGAGGTAAACAATCATGTGTACCTCATTAGGATATAAAGCGCTATAGTCAAAATCTGCCGGTTTGTGTAACGTTTTATTTCAAGATTCCAAATTTATGCTTGTGACCAATACCTAAAGCGTGATCAAGCTACCATGGAGATAGCCTTGAGCATCCCAAGAATGAGCTACTTTTAATGGCAAAGGATATCTACCACGAAACCGTGAAAACGGCTCTGATCAAAGACGGATGGATGATTACTAACGATCCCCTAGCATTAGCTGTTGGAGAGCGAACCGTTTACGTAGATATGGGCTCCGAGAAACTTTTTGCAGCAGAAAAAGATTGGCGACGTATTGCAGTTGAGGTAAAAAGTTTTATTCGTCCTTCTCCTGTACAAGACCTAGAAAATGCCCTTGGTCAATATGTGCTTTATAGAAGTTTGTTAAAAGAATCGATTATCCATCGAGAACGAACATTATATCTAGCGATTCGCAATGCAGTTTACTTAGATTTTTTTCAAGATAAAATTGCTCGAATTGCTATTGAGAGCAATCAGTTAAATTTGCTAATTTTTGAGGCCAACGGCGAGGAAATAGTGCAATGGATAGATTAGATGAGTATTCCAGATTAATTCGAGAAATTCTAGAGCGTTACGCTCGGATTAGTTACAGTCACGGAGATATCCAAAGTTATGCGATTGCCGATACTCTAAACAATCATTTTATGCTCATGGTTGTTGGCTGGGATGGCAAACGTCGAGTCCACGGCTGCATTACCCATGTTCAAATTATTGATGGAAAAATCTGGATTCAACGGGATGGTATCGAAGATGGCATCACCGAAGAACTAGTAGCTGCAGGGGTTCCCAAATCAGATATTGTGCTAGGGTTTCACCCACCAGAAGTTCGTCCCCATACTGGTTATGCGATCGCGTAGCGTGACCAAAGGTCAATCCCTTAACTCGCAACAGCTATATTGCTTTTTAAGCCAAGGCGTTCGCTTAGCGTGGCCATAGGCCAATCGCTTTTTTCACTGGTTATCAGCCAGGGGGTATTTCCAACTCTCATATCAATCCCGCTTCGTCTTATTTCAAGCCAAACTTTGCCCTCCCTGTAACCCATTGCCCTATCCTTAAAACAGATGAAGGGATTGAAATTTTACGTAAGGATTCAGCGGTCAGCCGTCAGCTGACGTAACAGAAATTAAACCAATGCTTACCTGTTTTATTCAAAAGCACCTCAAGTAGCACCATCTGTAGCGCATGAGCTGAGAGCTGAGAGCTGAGAGCACCTCAAGTAGCACCATCTGTAGCGCATAAGCTGAGAGCTGATAGCTGAGAGCTGATAGCTGAATGCTTACAATTTTACTAGTTGACAATTTAATAAAAAAAATGGTATAATCAAGGAAAATTAAATACATTTAATATCTATATAATTGCCAAATAGCTAATGAAAAATACTGCTAATTTTTCATAGCTAAACGCTATATAGTAATCAGATTTATGAAAAACTGAAATGGCGATTGGTCTACGGCCACGCTACGGTAACGCATTAGCTCATTGCTCAATGATAGTACATTTGTATTAAAATGTTGCTCCCTAGCTCCTGTTTTCTAATCACCATCCATTTTTGGTCTCAAAATTTTTAGCCAGTCAATTTTTAGGCATTACTCTTGGGTTAGTAAGTTGTAAGGTAATGTCAACCATCTGCGCCCAAACTTAAGTCAATACCAAGCCATCGGCAATTTCGAGAGTCTGCATCTTGACCCAAAGTTGCCCCTCAAGACTAAAATCATCTTGAGCGATTGACTTTTTGGCTCCTTGCCCCAATGGTGAAATTGTGAACCCCTTGATGAAGAGCAATGAGTGAATCTGAAAACCCCAATAACCTTCCCCTTCCTGAGTCTACTACCGAAATGGATAACCAGGATACTAAGAAGCAAGATCAGCAGCAGACCGACCATAACCCAAAAATGCTCAGCTTCGCACCAGTACCTGATGATTTCACGATAGTATCTGATGATATAGATAATCTTATTGAACAGTCAATACTAGAACAGACTATAGAATCACTCCTTACCACCATGGCATCATCAGTTACAGAAACGGATACTGATGGCACTGATGATACTGATACCACTGATATTGACACTGAGATAGCTGATGTTTCTGAGGAACAGTTAGCCAAGGATGGTGAATGGTTTGCCTTAGCCCAAAAACTGAGCTTGGACAATCATCGCTTAAAGCAGCAAGTGACTCAGCTGCAGCAAGCACTCCAGGAAAAACAGCAGGAGTTAAACGGACAAGCTAAGCAATTGCGAGAGTACGACAAACTCCTGTCCACAAAAGATCTGGAACTCAATACAGTTCAAGACCAATTAACCCGTTTGTTCCACACTCTAGAATCATCCCATCAATCCGGTCAACGCCAGCAAATTTTGGTCGAAACCTTATCAGAACAGTTACAAAGCTCTCAGGATCAAGTTGCCAGACTCGAACAGGACTATTCCCAAACCCAGCAGCGCTACAACGAACAATCTCATCAGCTGGTGCAATTGAAAGATACCTGTCGAGAACTTAGAACCCGTCTATACCGACAACAACAGCAAACCTTGCAATTTAAGGTAGCCTTAGAAAAGTGTCTGGAAATGCCTGCCTCTGAGAGTTCTGTGGTACAACAGCAAGAGAGTCGGAGCATCATTGCTCAGCAATCTCTGCTACAAAAAGCCCAGCCCATTAGACCCTGGTCTGCTGACCCAGAGTTATTTGCAGAAGAATTTATTTTCAGCAGTACTGGTAATTCTCCTGCCCAGTCTGAATCTACCACAGAAGCATTATCGGTTGACAGCAGCCAACCTAACCAAACTGATCCTATATCCCCAGCAGATGCCTTAGGTCCAGGGCAAACTCAGGTAATCTCCCCTGAAAATGTGACAGCCAAAGAGTTAGAAGTAGCACAACAGTTAATTGAACAAATGTCTGCCCTGGCAGAGGAATTTGGGTTGTCCGAGTTGCCATCAGAGTGGGCTGATACCAAAGTCGATGGCACATCAGAACTAGAAACCACACTAGAAACCGCTAACTTAGATGAATCTGACCAAACCGTTGAATTGACTAGTGACCTTGAGGAAACCAGTAGGTCAGAGCATACTCAGACCTTGGAGCCTGAAGCCAATCCACCGAGTGAGGAATTGCCAGAAGATATCATAGAGGCTGAGTCAAAGTCAAATCAAACCAATGACGTATTTCCGTCTCACGGTAAGTCGCCATCACCAGTACTCTATCCCCTACGTCCCTCCAAAGGGCGCAAATCCTTAGCGTCTATTGAATTACCAAGGTTTCCCCGTTATCGTTCTTCCTGAGGTTGACCCATAGATTAGGTTCGATGACACAATAGTTTCACATACTGATATATTAAAGAATTTAAAGTTCTGTAACCTCTGGCGCAAGACTATCAAAACCCTGCGGTAAACTAGCCCTTGATCCTTAAAATTCCCTGTCGTTTGCCTCAAACGCCGACAATACGAACCTAGGCAAAGATAATCCTGGTGGAATCATCGGGAATATCCCCAATTTTCCCAAGGAGACAGGTAAGCGGTTTTTCCGCAATGTCCGATAAAAAAATGTAGGAGTTCTTAAATCAATGTCTCATAGCGTTAAAATTTACGATACCTGTATTGGTTGCACCCAATGTGTTCGGGCTTGCCCTCTAGATGTATTGGAGATGGTTCCCTGGGATGGCTGTAAAGCTGGTCAGATTGCCTCTTCTCCTCGTACAGAAGACTGTATTGGTTGCAAGCGGTGCGAAACTGCTTGTCCTACTGACTTCTTGAGCGTCCGGGTTTACCTGGGAGCTGAAACAACTCGCAGCATGGGCTTGGCTTACTAAGCATTAACAAGCGCAATCTATCCGATGTTGACGGTTGACTGTTGATGGTCAACCGTTGACGGTCAACCGTCAACACAGGACACTCCACTCATAGCATGGCTATAGTTTGAGTATTATGCTTACTTACTAAACTCAACACTATGTGTGGAATAGTCGGCTATATCGGTCCGCAAATCGCTACAGAAATTTTAATGGCAGGATTAGAGAAACTCGAATATCGGGGTTATGATTCTGCTGGGATTGCTACAGTTTCGGAAGGGGATGTTCATTGTGTCCGTGCTAAGGGAAAATTGCACAATTTGCGCGAAAAACTGGTACAAATCGAAAACCAGGCGCGGATTGGCATTGGACACACGCGCTGGGCAACCCATGGTAAACCGGAAGAGTATAATGCTCACCCCCACATGGACATGGCAATGCGGGTGGCAGTGGTACAAAATGGCATTGTTGAAAACTACCGGGAATTGCGGGAGGAATTGATCCAGCGGGGACATGAATTCCGCTCCGATACCGATACAGAAGTTATTCCCCATCTAATTGCTGAGTGTTTACAGCAAAATTCTGCTTCTTCCTCTTCGTTCTTTTCTCCTTTCCTAGAAGCAGTGCGGCAAACAGTGAATCGATTAGAGGGAGCTTTTGCCCTAGCTATCCTTTGTGCTGACTATCCTGATGAATTGATTGGAGTGCGGCAACAGGCTCCTTTGATTATTGGGTTTGGTCAAGGGGAATTTTTCTTTGGCTCAGATACCCCAGCATTGTTACCCCATACCAGGGCAGTATTGAACTTAGACAATGGGGAAATCGCACGGTTAACTCCCCTAGGGGCAGAAGTTTACGACTTTGAGGGTCGTCGCTTGAATAAGTTCCCCCGTACCCTCAGTTGGAATCCCTTTCAAGTGGAAAAGCAAGGATTCCGACACTTTATGCTTAAGGAAATTTATGAGCAACCAGGGGTAGTGCGCAACTGTTTCGAGCGGTATCTCAATAGTCATTGGCATGCTAATCCTACAGAGGCAGAGGCAGAGGCAGACCTGGCTAATTCCCCAGTTCAGTTAGGCATACCAGAGTCACTGTACGGGGATGTAGAACAGATTCAGATTCTGGCGTGTGGGACCAGTTGGCACGCTAGTTTGGTGGGTAAATATTTGTTGGAGCAGTTGGCAGGAATTCCCACCATGGTGCAGTATGCATCTGAGTTTCGTTATGCACCAGGTCCGTTAACTAAGAATACCCTAACCATTGGGGTAACTCAGTCTGGGGAAACTGCTGATACCTTAGCAGCACTGGAGATGGAAAAACACCGTCGCAGTGGATTAGACCCTCTCTATCAGCCCCGACTCCTGGGAATTACGAATCGACCAGAAAGTTCTTTGGCTCAGTTGGTGCCTGATGTGATTGATACCCAGGCAGGTATTGAAATTGGGGTGGCGGCCACTAAAACCTTTGTGACCCAGTTAGTGGCCTTTTATTGTCTAGCGCTAGAGTTAGCTTACCGACGTAATACTCTCGCCCCTGAAAAAATTCAAGCAATTATGGCAGACTTACGGCAATTGCCTACTCAGATTGAGCAAGTGCTGGAAAGTCAAGAAAAGTATATTGAAGAATTAGCCCATGAGTTTGCGGAAACCCAAGACTTTATCTTTGTAGGACGCGGGATTAATTTTCCGATTGCTTTAGAAGGGGCGCTGAAACTTAAGGAAATTAGCTATATTCATGCTGAAGGCTACCCAGCTGGGGAAATGAAGCATGGTCCGATTGCTCTGCTGGATGCTAAGGTGCCTGTGGTTGCGATCGCAATGCCTGGTGCTGTCTATGAGAAGGTAATTTCTAATGCTCAGGAAGCTAAGGCTCGGGATGCTCGGTTGATTGGGGTGACACCGAGCAATGGCAAAGAGGCGATGGATATCTTTGATGATTTGTTACCTGTACCAGAAGTCGAGGAGTTGCTTTCACCAATTCTGGCAGTGATTCCGTTGCAGTTGTTAGCCTATCACATTGCGGCAAGGCGAGGGTTGGATGTGGATCAGCCCAGGAATTTGGCGAAGTCGGTGACTGTGGAATAGATTTTTTGTTGACTGCTGAAGGGTGTTCGCCTAGCCTGGCCTTTTGGCCAAGGTTATTTAGGGCTGGCTGCATGAATGCAGAAGGCATACCCGACAAGGCTTTCAAGCCTTTTTTCCCAAAACAAGTGCAAGGAATAGGCATCTTGTCGCTCAAAAACCTGGTACTTTTGTCGGAAATCCCTGGGTTTTCTTGGGAAACCAAGGGGTGAAACTCAGATTTCTCAAGCTGTGTAGCCTCTAAAGTCGCTTTGTAGACTTATTCAGCAAGCCCTATTTAGTTGAAGGTTATTTGGTTGAAGATTGAAGGTTGAATGTGAACGCGTGGCCAAAGGCCAAGGTTATAGGGTTGAACGCGCACCCGTGGCCTTTTGGCTAAGGTTACAGGACTTACGCAGTAACACTACCTTTAGGGTGCATTACCTCTAGTGGCGTGGCACAGCTAAAATAGTGCAATAGTTTTTTCTGCTAAACCCTTGTTAAAAGTAGATTATGGTATTTTTCTAAAGCAACATTTAAGGTATGCCACGCCACTAGGGTGAATTAATAACGTACCCTACTAAACTAATTTGTTCTAGGATTAAACTTACCGACTGGTTAGCATTGGTAAAGTTGAGCAAAAACCATGACCGTTACCAAAATTATTGGGTTTAAAGCCCCGTCCTTATAGGACGGCTTTTCTTTTAGACTTCGTATTGAAAGTTTACACTAGATGTGCTATTCTAAAATTATAAGCAATAGACTTTTGTACCAGCTAGATACTATCTAAACATAAGTAGGCAACGTAAAAAATATGTAGAGCGTACATATTGCGTAATTGGGTCTAACGACTTAAATGTCTATGAAGAATTTAGATAAAAAAGTATCTAGTTAAATAGATAAACATAAAGGTACGGTGGGGCACACCGAAACCTAGGTCAAAGACCAAATACGCTTGTGGAGAGGAGACCTCTATTTTTCCTGGCTCCGGCCTGGTTAAACAAGTCACCCCGTGGAAGCAAGAATCCCCGTCCTTCCAGGGCGGTGAGTGTCAATATACCCATCAAAGCTATCCAACTCACACCCGGTAGTGTCATTACTATAGATAACCTTAAATGGCAAGACTTTGAAACAATTCTTGAGGAAATTGGGGAAAAGCGACAAGTGCGGCTGACCTACTATCAAGGAAATTTAGAAATCATGTCCCCCCTTGCCATTCACGAAAGACCCCAATCGATTACCCACTATTGCCAATTATTTCTCAGGCACACAGGTTCCCACTAAACAAGCTCGATCCAAATTAACACCACTCAAAGAAGCCCCATCCATCTCAGCACAAAGCAAATTCGCCCCACTGAGATTACTACCAGATAGATTAGCTCCACGGAGATCGGCCTCTTCCAGATTTGCTTCACTTAAGGTTGCCCCTTGTAAATCTGCCTGAGACAAATCGGCTCCCTTCAAATTGGCACTATTAAGATTAGCTCCTCGCAAATCTGCCCCTCGCAAATCTACCCCTTGCAAATTCACCCCCATCAAATTGGCACCACTTAAAAAAGCACCGGTAAAGGAAGCCTGACTCAACTTAGCCCCCATCAAATTAGCGCCTCGGAGATTACCACCCCGCAAGTCCGCACCACTCAAATCCGCCTGCATCAAATTAGCTCCTAGCAAATTCCCCCGCAAGTCAGCAGATTCGAGTTTGGCACCAATTAAGTTAGCACCATCGAGACGAGCACCATTCAAATTAGAGCCAGAGAAATTTACCCCCACAAGTGTTGCACCAGCAAGATTAATTTTTTCCAATTGGCTACCGGAAAGATCCTCATCTTCCAAATCTGCTCCTGGCAGTTGCTTTACTTTCCCCGCCCGAATTGCTTCAATTTCCATCAACCAGATAACCTTGGCCAAAAGGCCACGCTACGCGTTCAACTGTTCATCCTTCACCCTACCCTACACCGGACCCCTGGGCAAGAACAACCTTGGCCAAAAGGCCACGCTACGCGAACAACCCAATAACCTTCAACCCAATAACCTTCAACCCTCAACCTTGGCCAAAAGGCCACGCTACGCGAACAACCTTCAACCTTCAACCTTCAACCTTCAACCTTGGCCAAAAGGCCACGCTACGCGAACAACCTTCAACCTTCAACCATATAACCTTCAACTTTTCTTCCTTCATCCTTCAACCGTTACTCTTTCCTCAGATAAGGAATCAAGCAACCACATTCCTGAAGCAATTTTAGGCTGATTAGCCTGCAAACTCATACCCTGCTGCATTCCCATCACTATCAGTCCCAGGGTTTCCACCAGTTTAGGGTCAAACGCTTCCCCTGACAATGCCTGACAGCTTCTTAGGGCAATAGACAGAGCATCCTCCTCAGATTCATGGGTATTGAGTTGCTGCTGAAAATAGGCCATCAGCCTCAAAATCCTCGATTCCAAGGGAATATTATCGTAAGCTAAGCCATCCGGTTGTCCTGAACCATCCCAGGATTCGGTTTGATGGGTAATAATGTTAGCGACAGCCTGTAATCGAGGCATAATCCGTAACACCGATCCCCTCGGAAGAGATTCCTGCTTCTCGATTACGTCTTTCTGAGCAGCTGACTTAGGGGGTAGTTCTATGTTAACCCCCTGCAAGGGGGATAGACGGTGCAAGAGTGCTGCCAGACTTAAACGTTTCAGTTGCCATGCTGGTAAATCCAGCAACTGCCCGATAGTCTCACACAAGGTTTTTACCTCAGCGCCAGCATTGGGATTGACAGCATCCGCTTGGTCAATTAGCTGGGCCATACGCAAGAAAGCCTGCATTTCATTAGAAACCAGGTTATCGTCTAACACCTGAACATGGCTAGGGGAGGTATGGGAAGGTAACTCTTGTTGACCCTTCTGAAGATAGTTCACGACCCGATTCACCACTGCCCCAATATAGTCTCGTGGCTTGGTGCTTTCGATAATCTGTTGAAGTTGTGCAGTTAAGCTGGCTTGCAAGTCTGGCTTATATTTACCAATGTGAGCGATCGCAAACTCCACTGTCTCCCTGACCAAGTCTGGCTCAAATGTCCAGAATCCGTAGAATTTGCGCTCTCGGTCTTGCTCTGGCAGTCCTTGAGTGCCATAATCCGACTCAGATAATTCTTGACATAACACCATTGCTGTGTATGTCTCGGAAATAATAATCAAGTGCCACTCTTGAGCTACAGGATCGGAGGAATCTAAACTAACTAGGGCAACATTCGACCGCTGGCTGGTGGGATGTTCAGCAAAGCCAGTATCTGGTGCTGCTAGGATTACCACCTGAGATGATTTTACCGCTATATCGCCGTAGCGTTCAGCTTCCTCAAGATACCATTGGCCCCGCTGGAAGGCCGTAATCATTAGTGGAGCACTGTCGGACTCTAGGATAAAGTCTTCTAGGGCATGGCACAGCGATACTAAGGTATTTTTGTAATAAACTCCAAAGCTTAAAGGTTTTTTGGTGCCGCGATGGGCTTGTTCTAGTTTTTGTAATATCGAACCTGAGCGCATGGTTACTAAAAAATTGTTAATTAAATTTTGTTAATTAAATTTTGCCATTTCACCTTTCTATTTACTTAAACTGACCAGTTGTTTTTCTTGGCGTTTATTTGCTACTATTGGGGCAGTGAGGGCTGCTTCTAATGGAGCGACTCCTAGTCTTTCTTCAAGGATTTTCATCACTTCACGGCCAAAATCATTGGAATTTTGCCGCCAAGCTTCCAGACAAACTTCACCAAAGAAAGACCCTAGGGGTTCGGGATTCCATAGGAGTTTCTTAGCTGTCCAGGGCATCAGACTCATGGGATCATAGTCCCGATTGAGGATAGTTTTGTCAAAGGCGTACTGTTCTAAATGGGTATGGGGTTGTAGACCAATGAAGAAGATAGCTGGTTCAACTTTATCCCTACCAAATATTTGCTCTAGTTCCCGGTGATA
The DNA here is from genome assembly GCF_010692525.1 of Moorena sp. SIO3B2. NCBI lineage: Bacteria > Bacillati > Cyanobacteriota > Cyanophyceae > Coleofasciculales > Coleofasciculaceae > Moorena > Moorena sp. SIO3B2. The sequence continues at coordinate 55,854 of NZ_JAAHHE010000002.1, read as the reverse complement.
GGCAATAGTCTGACGAATGGTATCAAAGGTTTCATCGATCACATTGAAAGAATAGTTGACGGAAACTAGGTCATTGAAGCCAGCTGCTTTTAAATCACGACAGTTTTGTAGTACGGTGCGTAGGTTATAGCCCATGCGCATTTTCCGCACCAGTTCCTGAGAACCACTGGTAATCCCGATTTCAAAGTAATTCATCCCGGTTTTTACCATCAGGTCGCATAATTCTGGGGTAAGATTGTCTGCCCGAATGTATGCTGCCCAGTTAATGTCGCTCATTCCAGCATCAAGGATTTTCTGCAACAGTTCAACCGCATCACCAATGAATTTTTTGGCAGGAATGAACTGAGCATCAGTGAACCAGAACTTGCGGATGCCTCGGTCATAGAGTTGGCGCATTTCTGCGACCACTTCATCTGCCGGGTTAATCCGTACCTGTTTGCCTTCTACAACCGTATAGATACAGTAGCAGCAGTTATGGGGACACCCACGCTTGGTTTGAACTCCAATGTAAAAGTCGTTCTGTTGGAAGTAATAATCAAAGCTGGGCCAGATGCTTTGAATATAGTCGTAGTTGCAAGCAATTTTTTCAATGGGAGTGGGAGATTCATGGATCATGCGATCGCGTGGCTTAGCTTGCCCTACCACATAACAGCGCTGATCATCGAAGTCCTGACCCCGGAGAATTTTCGTGAGTAAGGTTTCCCCTTCTCCAACGGAAACGATGCTTCCAGTTGGCAGTTTATTTTCCAACTGCTCATAGAATACACTAACTGCTCCACCCCCCACAATCAAGCGAGCGTCTGGGTTATATCGTTTAGCCCGTTTGAGTCCTTGTTTGATTAACCCCAAGTTACCCCACAGTTCCCCATAGTAAGACGCCGCTAAACGCAGACCCCCCAGCGCTCCCCGTAATTTCACCAAGGGATTGCCAGCATAGTAAAACTCGAAGGCATTTTGGAGCGGGTTACCACCCCTACCACCCACTGGAGCATAAATTTGAATGTCGCGCCAGGAAAATACCAACAGGGTTGGTTTAAATTGGTCTATCTCAGTATCCAAGGCGCTGCCAAAGTCTAGGGGAGGTACAGTTCCCAAGTCAAAAATGCGCTGTTCTACACCCGGGAACTGTTTATGAACATGGTCAGCTAAATAAACCACCCCGATCGGAAAGATTGGATTACACGGAAGGCGAACATATAGTATTTTCTGTTCCATTGGTAACTGTTTATAGTAATGTTTTTTTGTTATTATAAGTTTTTTTTATCAGTAAGGTTAGTTTGGGTTATTCTTGACCAATTCCGATCGCCTTTGGCGCGGGCAAAGCCCATCGCGTAGCGTGGCCGTTCGCGTAGCGTGGCCGTTCGCGTAGCGTGGCCGAAAGGCCAAAAGGCCAATTAAGCTCAAGATTTCAAGCCAGATCTATACCCAGAGTTATAGACAGATTTATCTACCGCCATTTTCTCTACTTTGAGACTACGGCGGGCAGAAGCTACCAAGGGTGGGCAACAATTATGAAATTGGTTTTTACATATCTTAACTTTACCAAAATTAGGGATTTACCTCAACCTTATGGTAGTTTTGTCTATAGGGATCAAAAATCAGCATCAAGTCATCTAATAGAGTAAAGTACTATAATAGGCTTTATAGAATGAGCATTAGACCTGATTTATACTGAATATCGCTAAAAAAAGCAAATAATCCTAAATAATACCAATAATTAGCATACTGACGCGGTTTTGTCGGTGATAGGCTGAGGTAGACTTCAATAATTAGTAGCCATGTTTACAGCTCGCCGGGATCATAAATGCTACCTTGGTGTTTGTAATAAATTAACCTTTAGAGAATTAATAGATATGACACAAATTTTTGATCCTATTCCTTCAGATAGCCAAGATTCCGTTCTGTGCTGCTATGTGAACGCCACTAGCCAGATCCAGATTGCTAGAATAACGAATATACCTAACTGGTACTTTGAAAGAGTTGTTTTCCCAGGGCAGCGCTTAGTTTTTGAAGCACCGCCACAGGCTCTTCTAGAAATACATACAGGGATGATGGCAAGTGCCATTCTCTCAGATACTATCCCTTGTGACCGCTTATTGGTTAGCCAAAGTGGTAATGCTTATGGCTATCCTGTTTCCGCCGAATCAGCCCAACCTGCCGATATCAAGCCACATCCAGAAACAGTTGATAGTCAAAGAGTGTTCACTGAAAAATTGCCTACCCTGGTTAGCGCGGTCTAGTTACTATCTCTATACGTTGGGGTTGCTTACAACAGGAGCAACCCCTTTTTCATTGGTTGAAGGTTGTTTGGTTGAAGGTTGTTTGGTTGAAGGTTGAAGGTTGTTTGGTTGAAGGTTGAAGGTTGTTTGGTTGAAGGTTGAAGGTTGAAGGTTGTTCTTGCCCAGGCGTCCCTTGTCAGGTAGGTTGAGAGTTCAAGCTAAATAGGCTATAGTGCTAGACTTGTAACTTGTCACTTGGTCTGTAACCATAGCAAGGGTAATTCAAAAGTGAACAAGAACAGATCTTGAGATTCTGTTCCATCACCCCATCACCCCATCACCCCATCACTCCATCACCCTGTGAATCTGCCTTCTTTTCTCTGGCTCTGGAAAATTGCTGCTTGGTCTATGGGTTTATCCCTCTTTGCCTATGTACTCCTGGCAATCACCGGCAGCATTGTGTTTTCTCAACGTCACTCTGGACGTCCACGACCGACTTGGTTACGCCCTCTGCACTACATCATTGGTTGGATCATGGTCGCTCTAGTCTTGGTTCTGCTGGGGATTGGTTTAGTAGGTACCATCGGCCATTACGGTCATCTAGGCCATTCAGCCCACTTAATAGCTGGATGGTCTGTGGTAGCACTGGTATTACTCTCAGCCTTTAGTGCTACCCAAATTAGCCCTCAAGAACCCTTAGCAAGGGCTGTTCACGTTGCTACTAACATTGCTTTGCTAGTGGGATTTACCTGGGTTTCCCTTACTGGTTGGGAAGTTGTGCAGAAATATATTAGGCATTAGTCATTTGTTAATTGTTAGTTTCGATTTTAAATTTATCGAAAGTTTAAAGTTTAAACTTTTAACTTTAAACTTTAAAGTTATCTGTCAGGGATGGATAGCTTTACTTTGCCGATGGACGATTTTGAGAGCGATAAAAAGGCTTTTTGACCACAACGGCGGGATAGGATTTACCCCGGATTTCTACTTCCAGCTGCTGTCCAACTTTGCCCAACTTTCTGGGAACATAGGCTAGTGCGATCGCATTTCCTAAGGTTGGTGCTAATGTACCACTAGTAACAACTCCTACCACCTCACCATCAGCTAGGACTGGGTAACCATGGCGAGCAATCTGCCTTCCTTGCATCTGGATCCCAACTAGCTTGCGCTCGATCCCCGTTGCTTTTTGTTGCTCTAGCACCGAGCGTCCGATGAAGTCTCCTTTGCTATCAAGATGCACTAGCCAACCTAACCCAGCTTCTAAGGGTGTCGTGGTATCATCAATATCTTGTCCGTAGAGTGCCATAGCCGCTTCTAGGCGCAAGGTATCTCTGGCACCTAAACCACAGGGAGTGACACCAGACTCTAAAAGTTTGTGCCACAGCTCTATGCCGACATCTGGGTCTAGCATCAGCTCAAATCCGTCTTCCCCTGTGTAACCGGTTCTAGCAATAAATGCCGGTTTCCCCAACACCGTTGCCTCTAGATGTCCAAATGCTTTGACTGGTGCTAAGGCTTCTTTGACAAATGGCTGAAGATGTGATATTGCCAATGGTCCCTGTACTGCAATCAAGACTTTTGATGTTGAGAGGTCTTGTAAGGTAACTGAGTCAGCATCCAGGTGAGCTAACAACCAGTCTTTGTCTTTGGTGCAGGTTGCTCCATTAACAATCATCATCCCCCGCTGCTCCCCAGACTCCTCCTCACCTTGGTAGTAGAAGATAATGTCATCAATGATTCCACCATTCGGATTTAACAACACCGTGTATTGAGCTTGACCCGGTTGCAAGCGGGTTAAATCCGAAGGCACTAGAGACTGCAATTGCTCCCGTAGTTGCTTACCATTAAAAGCAAACTTACCCATATGGGAGATGTCGAAAATTCCGACAGCAGTTCGTACTGCAGCATGTTCTTTTTTCAATCCGCTAAATTGTACTGGCATTTCCCAACCGGCAAAAGCTGTCAAGCGGGCATTTTGTGCTACCACCTGGTCAAAGAGGGGAGTGCGAGCCAGTTTAGGGGTTTCGGATTGGGACTCTGGAGATCCTGGGGAATTGGCCACGGGTTTTAATAATGGTGTTCAGTTATCAGGTTAGTGTACCATCTATCTGCTATTATCAGATGCGTTCCCGTAGCGTGTGCGTAGCACAATGTGGAATGGGCATCTTGCCCGTTTAGCACAATGTAGAATGGGCATCTTGGCCGTGTAGCACAATGTGGAATGGGCATCTTGCCCGTTACAATTTCGCGTTTTTTTAACAACAGTTGCTAAACAGTTAGTAAATACGCCCCTTTTAAATTTATCACTGTTAAGGTACTATATTATCTTGGTAAAGACTATCCCACTAATATGAACAAGAAAGTAATTTGGTATATCAAATCTCAAGTTGGAGTTCTGCTTTTTCCCTTAGGTTTATGCTTATTTGGAGAAGCCGTTTCTAAAAGAATTGAAGGAGAGCCTTGGTTTTGGTTAGGAACCTTAAGCTTAGTTGTGATTAATGCCGGGATTGGTTTGATGATTGAAAGCGGATTGATATCCGGTTTTCCCAGAGATAAGGTGGCCAAAGACGACTCAAACTAGTCAGTTATCAAGACTGAATTAAGTTTTTATGTAAGCATATGCGCTACTTGAGGTGCGGTCAGCGGTCAGCGGTCAGCGGTCAGTGGTCAGTGGTCAGCTTAAAATCAACCTTTTTCCTCAGATTAAACTAATCCTTACCTGTTTTATTCAAAAGACTTTCGTGACTATTAAACTAATCCTTACCTGTTTTATTCAAAAGCTGATAACTGATAGCTCATAGCTGATAGCTCATAGCTGATAGCTCATAGCTGATAGCTTACAGTAGTTTACCAAGGTAACTCGCTTCCATCCCAGGAGAAAAACTGTCCACTATCCCCTTTATCCAGCTTTTCGATCACCGCCAGTAGTTGAGTAACAGTACGCTCTACTGGGAATAACTTATCAGCAGGTACATTTTTTTGAAAGGGTTTAGAAAGGCGCGTATTGGTTGTACCAGGATGCAAGGTAACAACGATAGTTTGAGGACTTTTTCTACTGTATTCAATTGCCACTGTTCGCATAAACATATTTAAGGCTGCTTTCGATGCTCGATAGCCATACCATCCTCCCAGTTGGTTATCACCAATACTGCCAATTTTGGCAGAAATGCTAGCAAAAATACTGCGATCGCTATGACGGAATAATGGTAATAAATGTTTAGCCAGCAGCACTGCTCCAATACTGTTCACCTGGAAGTAACGGATCAAGTGTTCTGAATTAATCTGTTTCAGGCTTTTTTCTGGTTGTAAGCTGCCGTCATGAAGCAATCCAACACAATTAATCACTAAGTGGAGTTTGTCTATCTCTACACTGATTTGTTTGACAGCTTCAGATACTTGCAACTCGTCGGTAATATCCATCGATAGACAAACTAATCGATTAGGATAGTTGTTTTCAAGCCCAATTAATTCCGAACTAGAATCACGGTTACGATAACTGCCATAAATCTTGGTAAACGTTTCATCTTGCAGCAATTGTTTGACAAAAGCCAGACCAATACCTCCGCTGGAACCGATAATTAAGGCATTGGCATTGTTAATTCCATCTATAGACATTTATTAGGGCTCCGCGCAGGGAGTAGACAGTAGGGAGTAGGAGAAGTTTGGGAAGTTTAGGGACATAGGAGAGATTTTTATTAAGGGTAATTATCCGGAGATAATTTTAAGGTTTATCTTAACAAACAACATTAGCTCAAAATTTGTGATAAATCTAGCACGAATCCAGACAACACATCCTCTCCTGACAAGCTGCTCGGGGATTCCAAAACCTCCCTATCCTGCCCAGGGCGATAAATTGCTACCTGTTGATTTTGAGGGTCAATTAACCAACCTAGACGTACACCACAGTCCATGTACTCTTGCATCTTTTCCCGCAACGTCTTCAGGTTGTCATTAACAGAGCGGAGTTCCGCCACAAAATCAGGAGCCATTGGTAATAATTTATCAGGATCCCGATTAAGTGCTTCTAATCTTTCTACCCTTACCCAGGAGGCATCAGGAGAACGATTGGCACCATTAGAAAGCGTAAAGCCCGTTGAAGAATCAAACACTAATCCGGTTCCATCACTATCAGCCCAATTACCCAAACGTTGCGTCAGTCGGCTATTCCGGTTTCCGCTTTTCCATCCCGTTGGTGCCATGATAATTAGTTCTCCCTTGCTGGTACTCTCAAGACGTAAATCTTTATTGTCCTGACAGAGTTGGAAGAACTGTTCATCTGTTAGTTTAATCGTGGGAGCTAAGTTGAGAATAAGAGCAGTCATAATTGATAATTATAGCAATTTCGGGGAGATAGGGAATCGGGAATCGGGAATCGGGAATCGGGAATCGGGAATCGGGAATCGGGAATCGGGAATCGGGAATCGGGAATCGGGAATCGGGAATCGTAGTAAAGAGCTGGGAGTATTTTTTGAAATTATACTAAATTAGCGTAAGCTATCAGCTATCAGCTATCAGCTATCAGCTATCAGCTATCAGCTATCAGCTATCAGCTATCAGCCAAAGGCCAACGGCTGACCACTGACCACTGAACACTGACCGCTGACCGCTTACCTTAGGGTTTAAAAGTACCCACTGAAATATCAACACTAACTGGGTCTTCATTATCCACTAAACCATCGCCATTATCATCCCAAACAGAGGTCGCGAAAAAACCGCATATAATATCGATTTCCTGCTCAGAAACTCTCAAAAATAGAGACCCCTGTTTAGTCGCGCATTTAAATTCTGCTTTCTGGACTAGCTCTGGAGCCTTTGTTCGTAATTGAGGCAATACTTTCTGGCACTGTTGGTCAGAAGTAGAGCAAACTAATGGCTTCACAAACGTAGAATCATTGGCTACTAAGGGCAAAACCCCTAACCATGTACCAGTGCGACTGCCATTTCCTATAGGTTTATCCCAACAAAAAAAGCTGACTCGCTGGGGTTGTCCTTGATTCTGAAAAACCTTTAAACTTAAATGTTTGCTATCACTACACTCCCTTTCCCATTCAGCTATTTGTTCAGGAAAACTATCGCCAAGGTCAGCTAAAACTTCCTGACATTGGCGTTCGCTACAATCCCCTGCTACGTTCCGAGGCTGGGTTTTATCTGCTGGGCTTTCACTAGCACAACCAAGCACAAGCAGAGCAACCATAACACTAGGAATTGCTAATCCTTTTAATCTCATGTCACAATTGCGAATAGTTATTATAGAGTTTCCTATAAATTTTATTCCCTGCTCCCTACTCCCTACTCCCTACTCCCTGTTCCCTGTTCCCTGTTCCCTGTTTCCTGTTCCCAGATCCGATGTTCCCTTTGCTATATAGCAATTTCAATTTAAATTTGCCATCCTCAATCTACAGAGCAAATCATTCAAAGCATCCTTAGCTGATGGTGCTTTTGGTAACCAACTAGACTCAGAAGCTTCCTCTAATTGACTCTGTAGACGACTATATTCTCCCTCATGAAATTCAATATTTGTATCTTCCAATACAGACTTTTCTGCTCCTGCTAGCTTTCGAGCAATTAAATCTGGAATATAAGGTAACTGGAACACCTGATTGAGCTTAACCAAGTTAGCTTCTATTTCGCCAGTTTTCATTAAATGGATACCAGTCAACAGCGCCCGATAGACATAAAGCAAAGGTTTGACCCGACATGGACTCATCTTTTGAAACAGTTTCCATTGAGTTCGGGAAAATCCTAGATAGTGATGGGCATGGTAGCAAGTAATGCATTGTTTTGCGATCGCTTTTAATTCCTCATGCTCCGGTGTAGTATGAATCACTAGGGGTGAGTACAGCTGCTCTAAGACATAACCATTCTTTTTCAGCAGCATCTCAAAGAACTTTTTGATATCGTGAGTGACTAGATCCAGTTCTATGGAATCCCGAATTTCCGAAACTTCAATCGTTTCCGGTCCCGGCTCTAGTCCTATAACTTTCTGTACTGGCAGAATGTGACTACCACGCAAATCATAATCAGAATCTGGTGAAGGGAAACCATACAAATGCGCTCCACTGAGGGTAGCGAATAACAGTGGATGGGGTTGAGTATAAATTACAGATAGTAGTTTTTGGTTTAAATTCATATATAACTAAACCATACTTTGACGTGCTTTAATCAAAAACCCATTAGCTGCTTCATAATCCGGACGTTCTGGCAAATTGGTGTTAGCAAAAGCAGCATCAAACTCTTGATGTAAACTCAATCGCCAAGCCGTAACCTCCTCCCATGGCATTTCATCCCGACGGATGGCTAGGAGTTGTTGCCGATACTCCTCAACTTTCACTGGTACAAACCCCTCTTTCAAGACTGTGATCCCTGAGAGCAATAAACGGATTAAGTGCATAGCATGTTTTAATCGAACTGCTCCTTTAGTCCGAAAATCTTGCTCCATTTTTTTAAATTGGGACATCACATACCCATTATAGGTTTGGTAAACCAACTTAGACAGAAAAATATCTCGAATAGCTAGCAATTCCTCTGCTATAGGAGTGGCTGTTTCCACTAGTGGTGTGTAGAGACATTCCAACACATTTGGATTAGCCTTCAGTGCCAAAATGATAAACTTTTGAAGCTCCCAGTAGCACTCCTGAGTCTCGTGCTTTTCTAACTGTTCCGGAATCCCATACAGTGACCAGTGAACCACAGCTGGTGGCAGGTAAATACCCCGTCTGTCTATATCAGAGTTTTCATCATCGAGACCAAATGCTCTCGACCCTACTACACAGCGGTAGATAACATGATCATATAAATTTAACTCTGTGAGTAAGTCTTCCGAGAGCTGTAACCCTTCTTTTTGGAAGTGTTTACGAATACTAAATTCATGGCGACGTAGGGTAACTTCCCTATCATCAGGCAAACGCACCCGATAGGCATGGGAATCATCTGTTGGTGCCTTGACTATTACACCGACTGCTCCTTGTACACATAATGTTTCACCCGCAGAGTTTTTAGCAGCCACACGAGTTACCACTTGGGTACCGACTGGCAAGATTAAGTGAGGATTCATTTGTTATAAGTTTTTTGTATAAACCCTAATATTAAAATATTATAGCATTCTTAAGTAAGATGTAAAACTAGGCTTGATTGTAAATACGATTCAGTATTTTATCCAATAAATCTGGATCTTTATAAGGATTATTTTTTTTTGATTCTTCCCAACTCATCCTGGCTTCAGAAAGTAATTTATAATAGCTAGTTGGGGATTTAAAAACTACATTATATTCTTCAATTAAATAACCCTCTAATTGCTCAAAGTTACATCTATATCGTTTTTTTATCCAAGTGATAACTTCTTTTTTTTCTTGTTTATTTAAATAGCCTTTACCCCCTTTGTAAGATAATTTTAATCCTTCTACACCCGCTGAATTAAATTTTTTTTTCCACTTACTAATGAAGCTCTTTGATACATTTAATGATTCGGATATTGCTTGATATTTCCAGCCTTGTATGGCAAATTTTACAGCTAGCGCTCTTTTTAATTCTCTTGAATCTGGATTACTATTAATCCACTTATCCAACTTTCGGTTTTCTTGATTTGACATAGAGTTTTTATCCCATATTTTTTAAATTATTAATTTTTTTAAGTAAACTTATAGCAATTATCATAGCTATGAGGTACAAAATTTCGGGATTTTAGGGAACAGGGAACAGGGAACAGGGAACAGGGAACAGGGAACAGGGAACAGGGAACAGGGAACAGGGAACAGGGAACAGGGAACAGGGAACAGGGAACAGGGAACAGGGAAGAGAGAACAGGGAATAGGGAATAGGAATGCGCTGCATCAAAACAGGGAATCAACGTCAAAAAAGACTGTACCTCATAACTGCAATCAACGCTATATAGTCATAACTTTATTCGTTGAATTATAAATTAAAAACCTGAACAAATTTAAATTTATTTTCTACCAATACCTACTCCATAAAACCAATTAATAAAGTCCATCAAACAAGTATTGCTATATAATAATGGTGATGCCTATCATTATTTTTGTTTAGCGTAAATATTTTTTAGGTGCTTCTTAACCGTATTGATGCTGATAAATAGCTGCTGGGCAATTTCTCGGTAAGTAAAGTTGGCTTTTTTAAGTGACCATATTTGCTCTTCCCGGGGCGTTAAGCCATATTTTAGAGCATCAGTGCTAGCGGAAATTTGATAAGATTGATTTTGATCTTCTAGGGTTACTAAGAGGTAAGGTTCTGGAGATAACTCTAACGTTAACCATCTAACCCTAACCCGAAAGTTAACTGACTTATCCACTTGAATTTCAGCTTCGATAATTAGTTTGCGATCGCAAAACCACTCACGACTATCAATTAATGATTCGCAAACTCGCCAAATTGGGTCAGGGATAGAATTTATCTGTGACCTACCTTGAGTGATTTTAGAACACATTCGACGTCCACACTCATTGGCATGAAACCAATCTTGGTTAGTAGTTAGAATCAGCACCCCATCCACAAACCCCTCAAGGATTGCTTGGATCAGTAATGGGGGTTCTGACCTTGTTTGTGCCATGACTACTTAAACCTGAATTACACATTATCCAGAATTCCGGATTTGCCCAGGCTGTGCTAGACACAGTTTTGGATCAGGTTTGGATCACCTCGTGATCACAACAGATGATCCAAAATTGGCACTTGACAATTTGTATAATAAAGTATAATAATTTTGAGCTCTCAGCTGGCTCTAATTTGAATTATTAAAACATCAAGTAGCAAAGCATTGTGAACAGGATTGTGAAGAGGTTTCCTGAGGTGCGACCAGTGGCGAATTTAATTCTTAATGGGTCTTGCGCACCTAAGTGTTGGTGGGATATTGTGACTGACTTTGGCAGTATGTCTACTGACAGAGGCTCCGATTGCACAAGCGCGGAAGCTGAGGCCGTAGGCCACGCGGAAGCGAACGCTTCATCGCCTAGGGTGCCCGTAGCGCATTAAGATTCTCTGGGTCGCGAGGATGTTTGAGAAGTACCAAATGTTGGTAATAAGCCATCATAATCCCAAATCTTAGGGACTTTGTACTAACTTACCCCCTTGCTTTGGGGGGTTAGGGGGGCCTTTCGAGTCGGATCCAACATCTTTAAAATACCCTCTTAGACCTGGAATATGCCTAAGGGTGTTTGCCAGAGTTGACCTGCGATTCCCTTGAGCTTAGGTTTTGCTTCGATTTGAATATAGCATTTTTATTTGAGATGTAAACAGCGGACCCGTCGAAACAGGTAACTTCGGCTCAGGGAACAGGGAACAGTAGGAAAGAGCTCCAAAGAGTTTTTGATGTTATGAGAAATCATCAAGATTGTTCATGACCTATTTGTAAATCCTATAGCTGAGGTGAGATTTTGCCATCTTTACAAGCGTCTCGACAGGGAAGACTAACAATTAAACAGTATCGAAACCGAAAGGGATGGACGATAGAGGATCACAGATGGCTGGTCGAGGCGAGTAAGATCTTAAATCCAGATATCGACTGGGCATCCTCCGAGTATGGGTTGCAAGAAATCTATGCTCCTGGTGTCTCCCTAGCTACTTGGAAACGCTTCTTGCAAGGAAAGCCGATTAATGCCCAAGTTTTCCAGGTATTTTGCCAAGTTTTAGGACTTAACTGGGAATATGTGATTGAGAACAGCCTCCCTAAGTCCTCAATCCAGAAGACAACCACTAAAATCCCCTCAAATCGAGTAGATTGGTCAGCAGCGCCGGATGTGCCAGTTTTCTTTGGACGTACCGAAGAATTGGCTACCTTAGTGCAATGGATTCTCCAGGATCGTTGCCGAGTGGTGGCAATTTTAGGAATGGGTGGAATTGGCAAAACTGGACTCTCTTTGAAGCTAGGTAAGGGTGGAATTGGCAAAACTGATCAGTCCCTCAAGCTAGATCATGGCATTCAGGATGAGTTTGAGTACGTCATTTGGCGTACGCTACTTAATGCTCCTCCCATTATAAAAATTCTCGAAGAGCTGATCAAATTTCTCTCCAACCAGGTAGAAAGCAATTTACCAGACACCATAGATGCTCAACTATCACGACTACTTCACTATTTGCGTGAGCATCGCTGTTTGCTAATCCTGGATAATGTAGAGTCAATTATACAAGGTGGTGACAAGGCTGGGCAATATCGAGAAGGATATGAGGAGTATGAGCAACTGTTCCGAAAAATTGGAGAAGTCTCCCATCAAAGCTGCTTGTTGATCACCAGCCGAGAGAAGCCCCACGCCATTGCCAGACTTGAAGGCAAAACACGACCGGTTCGTTGCCTGGAATTAAGCGGTTTTGAAGTTTCAGATGGCAAGAAAATCTTTAATTCCATTGCCTCGTTCTCTGGTTCAGATCAGCAATGGCAAGAACTGATTGAATTTTACAACGGTAATCCTTTATCCCTAGAAATTGTTGCCAAGCATATTGATGAAGTATTTTTGGGTAATATTGGCGACTTTTTAACAGAAGGAAAACCAGTCTTCGATGACTTTCGTGAAGTGTTAACCTGGCACTTTGAGCACTTGTCAGACTACGAACAGGAAATTCTGTACTGGTTGGCAATTAATCGGGAAGCTGTTTCCCTTGCCCAACTCCGAGAGGATATCCTCTCACCAGTGGCTAAACAACATTTACCAGTAACACTGCAATCCCTGCAAAGACGTTTACCTTTGGAAAAAAGTTCAGCAGGCTTTACCCTGCAACCTGTGCTGATCGAGTACATGACTGAGAAAGTCATTGACAAGGTTAGTCAGGAAATACTCACCGATAAAATAGCTCTGTTTAATTCTCATTGTTTGCTGAAGGCTTTGGCAAAACAGTACATTCGGGAAAGTCAATCCCGTCTGCTCCTCAAACCATTAATCGATCAGCTAATCGCTAGTTTGAGTAGTCAAAGTTGTCTTGAGGAAACTCTAAATAATAGTCTTTCGAAAATAAGAGAAAACTTGGGGCCAAGGGTAGGCTATGCAGCCGGTAATATCCTTAATCTGCTCTGCCAACTTAAAACTGATTTAAGGGGTTATGATTTTTCTAATCTCACTATTTTGCAAGCTTACCTTCAGGGGGTAGAGTTGCTAGATGTAAACTTCGCTAATGCTACCATCGCTAAATCAGTTTTTACTCAACCTTTTGGTAGTATTTTGTCAGTATCATTTAGCCCTGATGGCAAGCTTTTCGCTGCAGGTGATAGCATGGGCAAGATTCATTTGTGGCAAATTGCTGATAGTCAATACCGTTTAACCTTGAAGGGACACACCAGTTGGGTATGGTCTTTGGCCTTTACTAGGCTAGATGATGGTAACAGTGAAGATACTCAGATTTTGGCTAGTAGCTCTGAAGATCAAACCGTCAGGCTCTGGGATATTGCTACCAGTCAATGCCTCCACACCTTGCGAGGACATAGGAGTAGAATATGGTCAGTTGCTGTCAGTGGAGATGGCACAATTGTTGCTAGTGGCAGTGGCGATAAAACCGTTAGAATCTGGGATGTTAGTACTGGTGAATGCTTGAACATCTTGTCAGAGCACTCCCAAACCGTAAGAGCCGTAGCTTGTAGTCCCGATGGTGCCATTCTCGCCAGTGGCTGTGAAGATAAAACTATCAAACTCTGGGACTCTGATACAGGTGAATGCCTCAGCACCTTACAAGGACACTCTCAGCAGGTCAGGTCAGTGGCTTTCAGCCCCGATGGCACCACCCTCGCCAGTAGTAGTGATGACAAAACCGTAAGGCTATGGAATCTTAGCACCAGTGAATGCATTAAGATGCTGCGGGGACATACAAAAAGCATACGGTCAATTGGCTTTAGTAAAGATGGAACCACTCTCGCCAGTAGTAGTGATGACAAAACCGTAAGGCTATGGAATCTTAGCACCGGTGAATGCCTGAATAAGTTGTACGGACATACCAATGGCGTATGGTCTATTGCTTTTAGTCCAGATGGGGTAACCTTAGCAAGTGGTAGTGATGACCAAACCGTAAGGCTATGGAATATTAACACTGGTCAATGCCTCAACACGTTTCGAGGATATACCAATGGCGTATGGTCTATTGCTTTTAGTCCAGATGGGACAACCCTCGCCAGTGGCAGTGAAGACCAAACCGTAAGACTTTGGGATGTTGGTACCGGTGAATGCCTCGATACCTTACGAGGACATACCAATTTGATATTTTCTGTTGCCTTCAGTCGAGATGGTGCAATATTAGTCAGTGGCTCTAAAGACCAAACCCTCAGACTCTGGGATATTAGCACTGGTGAATGTCTCAACACCTTCCACGGACCCAAGTGGGTACTTTCAGTCGCCTTTAGTCCCAATGGAGAAATCTTAGCCAGTGGTCATAATGACGATAAGGTAAGACTCTGGGATATTAGCACCGGTGAGTGTTTCCAGACCTTATTAGGACACACGAGTTTGATCTGGTCAGTGGCTTTCAGTCCAGATGGCACAATGGTTGCTAGTGGCTGTGAAGACCAAACCGTTAAACTCTGGGATATTAGCACCGGTGACTGTTTGAGTACTTTGCAGGGACACCGGAATATCATCAAGTCCGTTGTCTTTAGTGGAGATGGCAGAATTCTCGCTAGTGGCTGTGAAGACCACACTGTTAGGCTCTGGGATGTTGGCACTGGTGAATGTCTCAACACTTTGCGTGGACACACCCATCGATTACGCTCAGTGGCGTTCAACCCTAATGGTAAACTGATCGCTAGTGGTAGTTATGATAAAACCTGTAAGCTCTGGGATGTTCAGACAGGTGAATGTTTAAAAACTCTCCATGGACATACTAATGTGGTATGGTCTGTTGCTTTCAGTCGAGATGGTTTAATGCTAGCCAGTAGCAGCAACGATGGCACAATTAAGTTTTGGGATATCGAGAAGGGTCAATGTATCAAAACCCTGAGAGTGCCTAGACCCTATGAGGGGATGAATATCGCCGGTGTTACTGGTTTAACAAAAGCAACTATTACCTCCCTGAAAGCCTTGGGAGCAGTTGATTAGACTTGTTGCAGAAGTCGGGAGTTGGGAGTCGGGAGTCGGGAATCGGGAGTCGGGGGCGTTGCTTAATAATGGAGTCGGGAACAGTAGGGAACAGATGTAGGGTGGGCAGTGCATCCGTTAGATTCACTGACTAGCCATAGCATTGCTAAGCACTGCCCACCAAAAGTCGGGAATTCATGTAGGGTGGGCAGTGCATCCGTTAGATTCACTGACTAGCCATAGCATTGGGTTTGCACTGCCCACCAAAAGTCGGGAACTGCCATCTGGCTTCTGGCTTCTGCCATCTGGCTTCTGCCTTCTGCCATCTGGCTTCTGGCTTCTGCCATCTGGCTTCTGCCTTCTGCCTTCTGCCTTCCAAGAGCTCAGTTCAACCCAACCTACTACCTGATAAGATTTTTTTGAAGCACAAGGCAATTACTCCAAATATCAGGATTAGCCCAACTGGTACTATCACACTATTGATCCAAGGGTTGTCACAGCTCTTTTTGAAGGGTGGGATCAGCGTGGATAAAGTATCACACTGCTTAGCGTCAAAATCCATTAAAGCCGTGACAGCTGTCCCCGCACCAACTACCGTTACTAGAGTCTGAAAAGTGCGATCGCGTTCTGCTTTTTCCAGCTCAATTTGACTACGGATGGCATTGAGCCTGGTCTCTAGCAGCCGTAATGCCATCTCCATTATATCATAGTCTTTAGTAACCTGCAATAGGTAATTTTCCTTTACCTCTTTACTAAACGTTTCTAAAAACTCTAGGTTATTATCGGCACCTAATTTTTGGCATTTTTGGTTGATGATTTCTAAACGGGTTTGATAATTGAATAAATTAATCTCGATAATTTGGTTTTGAAAATTTAGTTTAGGCAAATCCAGGGTATAATTCCCTAAATAATTTTGAATGTCATCGAGTTTTGCGGCGATGGTTTGGTCTCTAAAACTAGAAGCGTTTTCGTCACTGATAAGTCTCTGATTGGCTTCAACCTGCTTATAGTAAGCTACCAAGGTTTTTTTGATTAAGCGACTTTGGCTGTAAGCCCATAAAATTTTGTTTCTATAACTAAACAGACCCATCCAATCCGTATACAACTCCGCTGCTTTTTCCATACTTTCTTGGTCAGAAAAGAGCATAATGATTACATGGCAGTTGACCTGATTCAGGGGTTGATATCGCCACAGCTCAAAAACTTCACCACCAAATAAGCTGCCTTTTCCATGTAAATCTTGTGACCAATTCCCTGCTTTATCGAAAACCTGAGCACCAGATTTGGCAATGTCTTTTTCCTGTTTGGTCGAACTTTCGGGTGTTGATACTCCTTGTAAATCTTGTGACCAATTCGCCGCTGTCTGGAAAACATGATAACAGGATTTAGCAATATATTCGTAGCTTTTGCTCGACGTTTTCGGTAACCATCCAGAAAGCATCCAAGTTTGCCCTAGGGTCGCCCTTTCCCCTTGTAATCTCCATTCAATTTCTGCTCGCAGTCTGGCAAAACAGTCAGGGGTTTGGGGGTCGGTTTGATTGTTAATGGAACAATCAATTTGCAAGCCATAGGTATCATTTAAGCGGACAGGATAGTAGTACCCTTCTAGGGTATCGTTTGCTGTGGTAAAGTCATAATACTTTTGTTTAGGGAGTAGTTCTAAATATTTGGTTTCTAGATCAGGATCGAAGAATTTACTATCTGCTGGGAGTTTAGCTCGAAACTTAGCTTGCTTTTCTTGCTTCTCAGCTTCAGTGAGGTTGAGAGCATCTCGTAAGTCATATAAAAATAAATCGAGAGTTGGAAAGATTATATCGCTCACTATAGCATTTTTATTTTAGTTGTGAACATACTACCTTATGGAAAGGCAACAGGCAACAGGCAACAGGCAACAGGCAAGAGTTAATCAACTCTATAAGGATTTAAGGATTTTTGGTAGCGACTTCATCGCTTTTGCAATTAGGCAAAAATTATCATAAAATTCCCACAGTTATCTTTTTTTTTACAAATATCAGATGCACCCTTCAATTTTATTACCCCGACTCCCGACTCCCGACTCCCGAATTGGGTAATTTACTTTTTAGAAGCCCCTAAAAACCCTTTAAGTTTTTCCAAGGGTAATTTTTGGACAACTTCTTGTGGCTGTTCTGAACGACTGACGACAATCACAATATTATTAATTTGTTGGTCATAGCCTGTAGGTGATGACTTAGGTTTATGTCCTCTCATGATCGAGGTACGGCTAGGTGTATTGACTGGCTGGATTTCGGCTTCTGTGGGGAGATAGTCTGGAGGAATATCGACCGTAGTGTCAAGTTGGTTGTAATAGGTTTGGTAACGTTGATTTAACTCAGGATTGGCGGCAATCATCTCTAGCAGCTTGGGTTTGGTATACTTCTCCCAGGCCAGAGGTTGGGCATCAAGTTGATCGCCAATTTCTTTGATGCTCTTATTCTCAGGTTGACTCAAGGGTGTGTCTAAATCGGTCAGAGCAAGTAAAAAAGCTAATAGGGTTTTGTTGGTATTCATCAGCCACTGTCACTACTTCGATCACTATCTACTATCTTTATACATGAAGGATCAGCCGAGTGCTCGAAATTGCGATATTATGTTATGCTAATAAAAATTTCACAACCTCGCTCCAATGACACCGGAATGGGAAGCCCTAATCGTTGGGATTAACCGTTATCCAGAATACACCAACTTTAACGACCTGACCGTTGCTGTTAAAGACGGGGAAAATGTCGCTCAACGATTACAACAGTATGGCTATGAACCGTTCCGGATTCAGGACTTACCCCTTGGGTTGACCCAAAAAGGACCAGGGGGACTATCGAGCACAGGACTAGTAAAATTAGAGGAATTAAGGGAAGCAGTTGCTAATCTGTTTAATCCTCCTGCTCCTAACCAAGCTCCAGAAACCGCCCTATTCTTCTTTTCAGGCCATGGCTGTAGACAAGAGGTGGATGGCATTGAAGAGGTTTTCTTAGTGACTAGTGATGCCTTTCCGGATGTGGGAATTTATGGCTATCCTCTGCAGGAATTGGGTCAGCAAATCGCAACTAGCCCAGTGAAACAGGTAGTGATTTGGTTAGATTGTTGCTACAGTGGCGAGTTACTGAAATTTATCCCAACTGATAAAGCTTACTGCTTGATTACTGCTACTCGTTCCTACGAGCCGGGAGTAGAGATTAGCCATGAACAAGGAGTATTTACCAAGGAGTTACTGGCAGGATTGAATCCGGAAAATTACCCGGATGGTATTGTTAATAGTCATAATTTGGCCTTGTTTATTGAGCAGCGGATGTCAATGACTCAGCAACGTCCTTTAATCGCTAACTCACAACAAGCCATTATACTGACTACTCAGTTTCCGAAACTGAGCTTTCAGGATAAGTGCCCCTACCGGTCTCTGTCTTATTTTACCGCATTACCAGAAGATGCTCTGGTGTTTCACGGTCGTTCTCAGTTGACCGAGCAGTTAATTGAGCGAGTGAAAAATCAAGACCGTCTGCTGGTAGTGTTAGGGGCTTCCGGCAGTGGCAAGTCTTCCTTACTCAGAGCAGGATTATTGTATCAGCTGAAGTTAGGTCAGGCAATTGTTGGAAGCGATCGCTGGCATTATCTAGAACCTTTCACTCCAGGTGTTGCACCAAAGCAAAGGTTACAGGAGGTCCTGGAAAAGGGGGAGCTTTTAGAGAAGCAGGGAGAGGGTGTGGCTGATTCTGGGGAACAAAACTTTCAAAGTCCCCCAAAGTTGGGGGATTTAGGGGGCATTCCCATCAGCAACGCCCAGCCAGAGAATTTTAGTAAAACTCCGATGGTCATGATTATTGACCAGTTTGAAGAGTGCTTCACTATGATTCAACCTGACCAACGCCAGGAATTCTTTAACGGTTTAATTGAATTAATCGAGAATACAGACAATTTAATTGTTTTAATTGCCATGCGCTCTGACTTTCGGGGGCGGTTGCGAGAGTATCCTAAATTAGTAGAGAAGATTAATAGACCATTAATTAATGTTGACCACTTGAACCATGAGGAAATTGAAGAAGCGATCGCACTACCGGCGGAATTAGTAGGATTAGGGATTGAGGGGAGATTAAAACAGCAACTGATTAACGATGTCGAAGATTATCCAGGTAGCCTTCCCCTGCTCCAATATACTCTGACGGAATTATGGAAACAGTCAAGACAGCAGCAGGAAACGTTTTTACGGTTAGAAACCTATCAACAGTTAGGGGGAATTGAGGGAACTCTGGAAAAGAAGGCAAATCAGGTATTTGATAGTCTCTCCCAGGTAGAACAAACTGTGGCTAGGCGTTTGTTGTTGGAATTAACTCAAGTGGGAGAGACTCTCGATACCCGTAGACGAGTACGCCTGGGGGAGTTAGTCAATTCTCATCACAGTTTAGAACTGCTCGATGCTGTTAGCCAGACCTTAGCCAGTTCAGACAACCGCTTGATTACTAGAAGTCATCAAGAAAATTCCCAGGATGTGGTTTTGGATGTGGTACATGAAGCCTTGATTCGCCACTGGGGAAGGTTGCTGGAGTGGAAGCAGACTTACACAGAAGCGATGGTGATCGAAAGCAAGCTGGAAGCGGCGGCGCTTGAATGGCAAGAGAAGGGAAAGAAGCGTGATGATGCCGGTTTACTGTTGCTTGGGGGGAGGTTAATAGAAGCCCAGGAGTATTTAAGAAAGTATGGTGAATTGGGGATGTTGAATGGGCTGGCGGAGGAGTATATTGAGGTCAGCCGTCACAAGCACAAGCAAATGACCCGTAACCGCTGGTTAGGGGTGGCAGGGTTTATTGCTGTGTTGGTATTGGGGACAGTTGTTTCAACGGTTTTTGGATTGGAGTCTAGTAAACAGGCGAGAAAGGCAGAAGAAAGTGAAATTAAAGCCCTGAGTCAATCTTCAGAACTCTTGTTTAGCTCAAAGCAACCCTTTGATGCTCTAAAAGAGAGTTTAAGGCCAGTAGGAAAACTCCAAAAGACAAAAAGGGTAAAAGGTGATACTAGAATACAAGTGATCGCTAAGTTGCAGCAATCTCTCTATGGCGTCAACCAGTATAATAGCCTGGATAAACATACTGATACTGTCACTAGCGTGGCCTTTAGCCGAGATGGCATGACTATCGCTTCTGCTAGTTGGGACAACACCGTGAAACTATGGAATCTACAAGGCAAACACCTGCACACCCTCACTGGACATAGCGAACCTGTCAATAGCCTCGTCTTTAGCCCAGATGGCATGACTATCGCTTCTGCTAGTTTGGACAAGACGGTGAAACTATGGAATCTACAAGGCAAACACCTGCATACCCTCACTGGACATAGCGAACCTGTCACTAGCCTCGTCTTTAGCCCAGATGGCATGACTATCGCTTCTGCTAGTTTTGACAACACCGTGAAACTGTGGAATCTCAAAGGCAAACCCCTGCACACCCTGACTGGACATAGCGAACCTGTCACTAGCGTGGCCTTTAGCCCAGATGGCATGACTATCGCTACTGCTAGTTGGGACAAGACTGTGAAACTGTGGAATCTCAAAGGCAAACCCCTGCACACCCTCACTGGACATAGCGAACCTGTCACTAGCGTGGCCTTTAGCCCAGACGGCCAAACTATCGCTTCTGCTAGTTGGGACAACACCGTGAAACTGTGGAATCGAGAAGGCAAAGACCTGCATACCCTCACTGGACATAGCGCAGATGTCACTAGTCTCGCCTTTAGCCCAGATGGCATGACTATCGCTACTGCTAGTTTGGACAACACCGTGAAACTGTGGAATCTGCAAGGCAAAGTACTGCAAACCCTCACCGGACATAGCCAATATCTCATAACCGTCGCCTTTAGCCCAGACGGCCAAACTATCGCTTCTGCTAGTTGGGACAACACCGTGAAACTGTGGAATCTCAAAGGCAAACCCCTGCACACCCTGACTGGACATAGCGAACCTGTCACTAGCGTGGCCTTTAGCCGAGATGGCATGACTATCGCTTCTGCTAGTTTGGACAACACCGTGAAACTGTGGAATCTCAAAGGCAAAGACCTGCACATCCTCACTGGACATAGCGCAGATGTCACTAGCGTGGCCTTTAGCCGAGATGACCAGACTATTGCTACTGCTAGTTGGGACAAGACGGTGAAACTATGGAATCACCAAGGCAAACACCTGCACACCCTCACCGGACATAGCGATTGGGTGAATAGCGTCGTCTTTAGCCCAGATGGCATGACTATCGCTACTGCTAGTGATGACAACACGGTGAAACTGTGGAATCGAGAAGGCAAACCCCTGCAAACCCTCACCGGACATAGCAATTGGGTGAATAGCGTCGTCTTTAGCCCAGATGGCATGACTATCGCTACTGCTAGTGATGACAACACGGTGAAACTGTGGAATCTCAAAGGCAAACACCTGCACACCCTCACTGGACATAGCGAACCTGTCAATAGCGTCGCCTTTAGCCGAGATGGCATGACTATCGCTTCTGCTAGTTGGGACAACACCGTGAAACTGTGGAATCTCAAAGGCAAACACCTGCACACCCTCACCGAACACAACGCAAATGTCACTAGCGTGGCCTTTAGCCCAGATGGCATGACTATCGCTACTGCTAGTTGGGACAAGACGGTGAAACTATGGAATCACCAAGGCAAACACCTGCACACCCTCACCGGACATAGCGATTGGGTCAATAACGTGGTCTTTAGCCGAGATGGCCAGACTCTTGCTTCTGCTAGTTGGGACAAGACGGTGAAACTATGGAATCACCAAGGCAAAGACCTGCACACCCTCACCGGACATAGCGATTGGGTCAATAGCGTGGTCTTTAGCCCAGATGGCCAGACTCTTGCTTCTGCTAGTGCAGACAATACTGTAATTTTATGGAATTTAGATCTAGAGGATTTAGTGGAACAGAGTTGTGATTGGCTCCATGATTACCTTGTCACTCATCAAGACGAAGAAGAATTAAGGGAAATTTGTGGTATGTAGGGGAGTCGGGAGTCGGGAGTCGGGAGTCGGGAATCGGGAAATAGGGAGCAGGGAGCAGGAAGTAGGGAGATAGGGAGATAGGGAAATGGGTATAATTATTTAGATAAATATTATATTGTAGCTTATTTTTATAGCTTATTTTAATAAATCTTTTCAAGAGTTTTTAAGTCTCCCCACACTTCCCACACTTCCCACACTTCCCACACTTCCCCCTCTCCCCACACTCCCCCTCTAGTCGTGATTCAACACTTCGGGTAATTTCCAAGACCGCCCTTGACAGTAAACATAACCATTATTAATGTATATCCCGGAAAGTGCCCTAGCTAATACCAAGAATTCCTGCTGTTCTTCCGCAGTCATATAATTTTCATTGTGTAGACTCCCTGAGGCTCGGTTTGGATCTCCTCCGGAGTCCAGATATCGCTGACGGGCCAGAGTGGAGAGTTCTACCATTCGTTGATATTGCTGTTGTTGTAATTCACTTAAGGGCTTCATAATTCGGCTAGAGGTGTAATCGGGGTAATTTCACCATTTGGTAAAAGCATAGCAAAGGGCAGAAGAAGGCTGGCAGTGCTGATGTACCAAATGCCATTGTCTTGGTCATAAACAGTATTTTCTAGTAATCCTAAGGTATCCAAAGCATTGAGAATTAGATATTGTGCTTCTGTTGGTTCCATCGCACCCGACCGAACTAATAGGGATGTTGGTGATTTTACTCCCAAAGTAAGCATTCAGCAGTCAGCTGTCAGCCATCAGCCATCAGCTATAGCGCTACGCTTAGCGTCAGAAGTTAGAAGTCAGAAGTCAAAGGTGCGCTTTCCGTAGGCGAATTAAATTCGCCACGGGTCGCACCTAAAAGTAAGCGATTACTTACGTTTCGGAGTTTAGGAATGTCCTAATCTAAATGCGTAGTGCTATATAAGTGATTAGTGATTAGTGATTAGTGATCAGCTTTTGAATAAAAGAGGTAAGCATTAGTTTAATCTGAGTCAAGTGAGAGCGTCGTTCGCACAGCGTGGCCATTCGCGTAGCGTGGCCGAAAGGCCAAGGCCAAAGCCTGTGCTAGGAACGAGGTTTATTTTAAACTGACTGCTGACTGCTGACTGCTGACTGCTGACTGCTTACCTTTCAGGTTTTGAATAAAACAAGTAAGCATTCGTTTAATAGGGAGATGGGAACTGTGGGAAGTATGGGAAGTGTGGGAAGTGTGGGAAGTGTGGGTAGATCGGGAGATCGGGAGATCGGGAAATTTTTATTAGAGTAATTATACAGACATCCTATAATCCCTGCTTAGTAAGCTAGGTAAAAGTAGTTTTCCATGGTTAAGAGTATATTTAACTACATTTTTGCTCATTTTCATACTATGTCCTGATCTGTTGACAATAACCATAGCTGGTAGAATTTTATGGCTGGATTAAACACATTTTGGTAAAATAGTCAACAGTTAAGATGATCAGTGGGAATGAAATGTTAATAAACATAAACTCCCGTTACCACAGCGGTAAATTGGGGCTACTATAGTAACTTAAGTAATCATATAAACATAATCCCGGAAGGTAAACATGATACAAGCTGCTGTCAAAATGCTAATTCCTTTCGAGTCTATTATCGAAGCAATCACTACTCTGGAAATAGAAGACAAAATTAAGCTGAATCAAATCCTCGAAGAAGATATTGCTGAAGTCAAACCGCAAATTGTATTAGAAAAATTGTTACAGGAACCAGTGTCCGAAATGCACTTTGAGCAATTTGAGGAACCTTTCCAAGCACCCGAGCCTGCCAAGACTGAAACCTCAAACGTGTCTCTGATTCCCCTGTGTCCCCTGCTGCCTCTAATTCCCTTAGGTACCTCAGGGGATAACGTTGCTTGAAAAAATGCGATCGCTATCATCTCGGTGCGTTAGCTTTGCCTAACGCACCCTACTCGCTACTGCATCAAGACGAATTGCTAAAACCTTTATATAAAAAGTTTTTTCATAACTTTTTACCGATTCCCGATTCCCGATTCCTGATTCCCGTTCCCCTCCTGGGAGGGGTTAGGGGTGGGTTCCGATTCCCGATTCCCGATTCCCGATTCCCTGCCCCCAGCGCTAGAATCTCCTGAAAGATACTCCCTAACTTAACGAGGAATAATCACCCTAGAGCTATTCATCTTCAAAAATTGCCCCTAACCGCATCAAAACCCCTCTCATCTGATTAGAAATACCTCTATTTTTAGCGAACCTAGCCCCTTTCACTCTTGCCCCCCTAATGTCAGCATGACTAAAATCAGCTCCTCTGAGATTGGCACCATCTAACTCAGTAAGATTCATCTTCGCACTTCTGAGATTAGCACTCCTAAGGTCAGCATTTTCAAGGATAGCCAAACTCAAGTCAGCTCCCTGAAGATCAACTCTCCTGAGATCACTATTACTTAAGTCGCTACGAATCAGCTCGGCTTTGCGTAGGTTGGCACGAATCAGATGGACATAATTCAAATTAGCACGAATCAGGCAGACTTGGGTCATGTCTGCTAAACTTAAATCAGCACCTTTAAGATTACTTCTCCTCAGTTTCGCACCTTTGAGATTAGCTTCACTAAGCTGAGCACGGCTCAAGTTAGCATCAGATAAATCAACACACCTCAAGTCAGCCCCCCCCAGGTGGGCACGGATGAGGTTAGTGCCCTGAAGGTTAGCTCTGCTCAAAATCGCACTACCCAGATTAGCCCCCCTGAGTTTAGCCCCCTGGAGGTAAGCACCTCCCAATTTAGCCTCGCTAAGATTAACACCAGTGAGGTCAGTTTTCCTGACGTCAGCTCCCCTCAAGTCAGCACCACTGAGGTCACCATCCCTGACATTAGCACCATCTAATCGTATCCCCCTCAAGTCAGCACCACCAAGGCTTACCCCCTGGAGATTAGCATTCCTGAAGTGGCTCATGCTTAGATTCGCACGACTGAAATCAGCCCCCCTCAAGTCAGCATTACATAAGTTGGCACCTTGGAGGTTAGCCCCCCGGAAATCCGTTCCTCTGAAATCCGCTTCCATCAACCTAGCTTGGCTGAGGTCAGTGTAACTTAAGTCAGCTGCAGTGAAGTCCTCAGCCAGATTCAGCCCAACCATTGCGGTCAACTGCTCAAGATTGTCTGTTTCTGCCACTAAAACCCGCTTGATCAGGCTTAGCAGAATCGGTTGAGATTTTTCCTCACCCATATTGCAATTCCATGAGAGACAGATAGGGCTTAAGTCTAGTTACCAACAAATGTTCCACAATCAGTCTGTTTAGCACAACGGTTTTATTGCGGGTAAGGTTTGAGGACCACAACCCCTCAACTTCAGTTAGACAAATATCTCGCTGGGATACTTCAAAGATTGCTTGGATACGACAGGGTAAAGCAGTGACATTGACAGTTGCTAGCTTTACCCGATTCAGGGAACCAAATAAAACACCATTCCCCTTCTGTTCTTCAAAAATCCAGGCAGGATTTTCTGCCGAAACTTGATTGGTAATGTGGCACCAGGAAACTTGGTCAGTCTCGTGGGATGTCTTGCAGGATTCTGGTTGATATTCTAGTTGGGATGTCTCGTGGGATTGCGATTGGGTAGCTTCTGGAGTAACATTACCTCCCCCTCTTTCCCTGTTGCCATTAGGGTCTGTTGGACGGTGGTTTAGATCACAACTAGGCCCTTGTTGCTGTTGATTACCTACTGTTGCCAGTTGAATATAACCACCAAGCTCACGGAATTCATAGGGGATATTACCATGTTGGAGATGAAGACGCAGTACTCCACCTTTGAGTCCAAATTTAACACGACCTTCGAGCAACTCTTCCCACTGCTGGTTAAATTGGATGGTTAGGTATAAATTAATCTGCGGCATTTTAGAGGGTTTTTGCCAAAACTTACGTTTTTGTTTGTTTGGCGGAATCAGCATTCCTTCCAATTTCATCCCTAAGCAATCTAGGCATTTATTCTTAGGCTCAGGTGGAGGCATGTAATAGCAAAGGGAGTAGGGAGTAGGGAGTAGGGAGTAGGGAGTAGGGAGTAGGGAGCGGTGCGACCCCGCGCTTTTTAAAAGCTAAGGGTGAACGCGCACCGTAGGGAACTTACGATCAAAAACTCCCACAATTCCTACACGGATTGCTAAAGTAAATGCTATGTTAATAACCTAAGGTTAAGGCACCAGGTTTGCGAGGATCAGATGCACCTTCAAATGAATTGTTAATGTACATGATACTCTGGGTACTCCCCATAGCATTACGCACCGAAATCTTATATCCTTTATACTTCAATAACTGGATTGTATCACCATTTAAATCCTGTTCTACAAAAAGTTGATCCGGTAACCATTGATGATGTACCCGAATGGCATTAGTAGCTGTAGCAATATTGAGCTGGTGATCAATTACATTCATAATCAATTGCAAAACGGTGGTAATAATCCTACTCCCCCCTGGACTGCCAGTGACCAGATACGACTTACCATCTTTGAGCACAATTGTTGGAGTCATAGAACTCAGCATCCTTTTTTCCGGTGCTATTGCATTGAATTCTGCTCCAGTTAATCCATAAGCATTGGGTACCCCTGGCTTAGCTGAAAAATCATCCATTTCATTGTTGAGGAGAATACCCGTTCCCGGTACTGTAATTTTACTGCCATAGCTAAAGTTTAAAGTATAGGTATTAGCAACAGCATTGCCATACTTATCCATCACTGAATAATGGGTGGTATCATTGCTTTCTACCCGTTGAGTAGGATTACCAGGGGCAATTTCTGAACTGGGGGTTGCTCGATAGGGATTAATCCGTTGACGGATTCGTTCAGCATAGGTTTTAGAGGTTAATTCAGCAACGGGAACGGGAACAAAGTCAGGATCTCCTAAAAATTTAGAACGGTCAGCATAGGCTAACTTCATACTTTCCGCCATTAAATGAATGGTTTGGGCAGTATTATGTCCCAGTTTCCGAATCGGAAAGGCTTCTAAAGTATTCAACATCTGCACCAGATGGATACCCCCAGAGCTTGGAGGTGGCATAGAATAAATCTCATAGCCCCGATAAGTGCCTCGAATCGGCTCTCGAATCACGGGCTTGTAGGTAGCTAAATCCTCTTTGGTAATCAGACCACCATTGGCTTCCATGTCTGCTACGATAGCCGATGCGATCGCACCTTCATAAAAGGCTTTAGCCCCATGTTTAGCAATTAGCTTTAAACTACGGGCTAAATCGTTTTGTACTAAGATTTCCCCTACCTGATAAAGGACACCTCCTGGCTTATAAAAAATAGCCATACTCGCCTCATAAGACTGCATTCGTTTCTTAACGTCTCTCAGAGAGCGGAACAAATCTTCAGAAACTGGGAACCCTTTTTCTGCTAATTCTATAGCTGGTTGTAATGCCCGTTCTAAGGAAATAGTGCCGTATTTTTCCAGTGCCATGGTTAACCCAGCTACGGTACCAGGAACACCAACAGATAAATAACTGTATCGAGACTTTTCTGGGTCAACCTCACCATTATTGTCCAGAAACATATCACGAGTAGCAGCTAGTGGTGCTTTCTCCCGATAATCAATAGCAATGGTTTGGTTATCCTTGGCCAGATGTAAGAGCATAAAGCCACCGCCACCGAGATTCCCAGCTCGCGGTAAGGTTACCGCTAGGGTAAACCCAATGGTTACCGCAGCATCAACAGCATTGCCACCTTCTTTTAAAACCGCTAAACCAGCTTGTGAGGCATAGCGTTCTTGAGAGGAAACCATACCGTTGTTAGCAATAACGGGATGAAAGATATCTTTTCTGCTAAAGATAACTGTGTCTTGAGCAGAGGCACTGCCAGCACTAATGAAAATTAGAGTAGTGAGGCAAATGATGATGAATTTATATTTTCTGGCGATCTTGCCCATAGGATAGTTGATCGAATAGTGAGAGATTGGAAATGATTTTCCGCTTTCGGAAAGATACTATAACGGTTTCCACCAGCGCTACTAGGGAGTTGGAAGTCGAGAGTCGGGAGTCGGGAATCGGGAATCGGGAATCGGGAATCGGGAATCGGGAGTCGGGGGGATTACTATTGCCTCTTGCCTATTGCCTATTGCCTTCCCCTCCTGGGAGGGGTTAGGGGTGGGTGCCTATTGCCTCTTGCCTTCCCCTCCTGGGAGGGGTTAGGGGTGGGTTCCTCTTGCCTATTGCCTCCCCCTCCTGGGAGGGGTTAGGGGTGGGTTCCTCTTGCCTCTTGCCTTCCCCTCCTGGGAGGGGTTAGGGGTGGGTTCCTCTTGCCTCTTGCCTTCCCCTCCTGGGAGGGGTTAGGGGTGGGTTCCTCTTGCCTACACACAGCCGTGTATCACTAATCGAACCAAACGTTTGTATCTCAATTGACAGTAATTTTGACTGGTTAATGGTTAATCTTTAACCCCTGCAATTAATCCCGACTAAAAAAGTCGGGTATGTTTGACGGACATTTTGAGGTATGTTACTTTTAATCAAGTCTTGACTGAACGTAATTAGAGAGCGTAATTAGAGATATACCCATGAGCCAAGCCACAATTACTCCCAAAACCCAGGCATCTACCGCATTTACCAAGTTGAAGTGTAAAGAGTGTGGTGCGGAGTATGAGCCCAAGGCAATGCACGTTTGTGAGGAATGCTTTGGTCCGTTGGAAGTAAAATATGACTACGGTACCCTCAGACGCCATGTAACCAGGCAAAGCATTGAGGCAGGTCCGAAATCCATCTGGCGCTATCGTTCTTTCTTACCCCTTGCCACTGATAACTATATTGATGTGGGTACAGGAATGACTCCCTTAGTGAAATCGACTCGCTTGGCTAGACGCTTAGGGTTAAAAAATCTCTACATTAAAAATGATGCGGTCAACATGCCCACCCTCAGCTTCAAAGACCGGGTGGTATCAGTAGCTCTAAGTAGAGCACGGGAGTTAGGCTTCTCAACGGTATCCTGTGCTAGTACTGGAAACTTAGCGAATTCTACTGCTGCGATCGCAGCTCATGCTGGACTCGACTGCTGCGTGTTTATCCCTGCTGACCTGGAAGCGGGTAAAGTGATGGGCACTCTGATTTACAACCCCACATTAATGGCAGTCAAAGGCAACTACGACCAAGTCAACCGCCTCTGTTGTGAAGTAGCCAACAGCCACGGTTGGGGATTTGTGAACATTAACCTACGTCCCTACTATTCAGAAGGTTCTAAAACTCTGGGCTTTGAAGTGGCTGAACAACTAGGTTGGCAACTACCGGACCATGTTGTTGCTCCCTTGGCATCAGGTTCCCTATACACCAAAATCTACAAAGGCTTCCAAGAATTCGTCAAAGTCGGTCTAGTGGATGATAAATCAGTGCGCTTCAGTGGTGCTCAAGCAGAAGGTTGCTCCCCAATCGCTCAAGCTTTCAAAGAAGGACGGGACTTTATTACTCCAGTCAAGCCCAACACCATTGCTAAATCCATTGCGATTGGAAACCCAGCCGACGGCATCTATGCTCTAGAAATAGCTCATAAAACTAACGGAAACATTGAATCCGTCACTGATGCAGAAGTTATCGAAGGGATGAAGTTGCTGGCAGAAACTGAAGGAATTTTCACCGAAACCGCAGGAGGTACTACAATTGCTGTACTCAAGAAGCTGGTAGAAGCTGGTAAAATTGACCCCGATGAAACTACAGTAGCCTACATCACTGGTAATGGCTTGAAGACCCAAGAAGCAGTTCAAGGCTATGTGGGTGAACCTTTGGTAATTGAACCAAAACTAGACAATTTTGAGCAAGCATTAGAGCGGGCTAACACCCTAGACCGTCTGGAATGGCAACAAGTTTTAGTTTAAGCAGTCAGCAGTCAGCAGTCAGCAGTCAGCAGTCAGCGGTCAGTGGTCAGCCTATTTTACTCAAAAGCACCGATCTAGTAGCGTGGTGGCACAGGCTTCTAGCCTGTGATAACCCATAAGCTGATAACTGATACGCGACACGCTGAATGCTGATAGCTGAATGCTGATAACTGATACGCGACACGCTGATAACTGATACGCGACACGCTGATAGCTGATGGTTTACCATTAAACCTTGAAAATTGAGAATTCAAAGCAAGATATTGATTATGGCTGTAAAAGTTTTAATTCCTACTCCTCTGCAAAAATATACCCAAGAGCAAGCAACAGTAGAATGTCAGGGAACGAATGTTTCTGAACTGATCGAATCTCTGGAAAGTAATTGTCCTGGAATTAAACAACGGCTGTGCGATGAGCAGGGTAAACCCCGTCGATTCTTGAATCTCTACGTGAACGGGGAAGATATCCGGTTGTTGGAAAATACAGAAACAAAACTCAACGATGGGGATGAAGTGAGTATTGTCACAGCTGTTGCTGGTGGTTAGACAGATACTCAGCAGTCAGCAGTCAGCGATCAGTAGTTGACCATTCGCCTTGGCCTTTTGGTTACGCTACGGGAATGGCTGATAGCTGACTGCTTACAAGATAGAGCAATTCTCAGCAACCTTTGAGCAATATTGCTTATCCTTTTAAGGCAATAGGCATGCTAGCAATAGGCAATAGCGATGCAGTCGCTCATGGGAGTAACCCCCTTAGGTTTGCGCTGCATCCCGATTCCCGATTCCCGATTCCCGACTCCCGACTCCCGATCGGGTAACCTGAGCTGGCAGATAAATTAGTGATTATTTTGCGATCGCTAGGTCAGTCTGTGTACCCAGAACAGTTCAGTTTTGGAACTGGCACAACGGCAGTATGCCATAGTTGCTGAATTTCAGTATATTATAATTAGACTATTCAATCGTATATTAAAAACTTTAGCCTCTCTTGTAACTTAGTGACTAAAACTTAGTGACTAAAACTTGGTGACTAAAACTTAGTGACTAAAACTTAGTGACTGGAACTTGGTGACTAAGTTTGCGGCATCAGCCGACATTAGGAATATCTTTTTAGTATATCAGATCAGAAACTAAAACTAGAAAATAATTTTTTTTCGTTATTATCATCAGTAGGATTGGTAGTCACACCTAAGTAGTATCAGTAGCTCATAGCCATGGGCAATCCTAGAGTTGGCCAACAAAAACATCAATAATTATAAAAAACTAAATAAATTAAGTAATTAAGTAATTTGCCGCCTTATATCCATGAGACAATCCCTGACAAACTTCCCCCGACTCAAACGTGTTCTCTTCACTGGAGCGATCGCAACCACAGCAGTTTGGTCTTGGGCGACACCGATTAATGGTAGCTCTGTGGTTGTAGCATTTCAGGATAGCCCTAAAACGATTGTTGATGAAGTTTGGCAAACTGTCAATCGGGAATATGTCGATAACACCTTTAACCAAGTTGACTGGCAAGCGACTAGACATGAACTCCTGAGCAGAAACTACGCTTCAAAAGAAGAAGCCTACAAAGCGATTAGGAAAGCCCTAGAAACCTTAGAAGACCCCTACACCCGCTTTTTAGTGCCAGAACAGTTCCAAGCCTTGACAAACCAAACCGTTGGTGAACTGTCTGGTGTGGGTATTCGCATGGAAATAGAAAAGCAGACGGAGACCCCGTTAATCATTGAACCGATTGAAAATTCCCCAGCGTTTAAGGCAGGTATTAAAGCTGGGGATAGGATTTTAGCGGTAGATAGCAAATCGACGAAAGGGTTAAGTCTCGAAGATGCCTCCGAACTAATCCGGGGTAAAGTGGGGTCATCAGTGACTCTGCGGATTGCCCGACCAGGACAGGGCATCTTTGAAATAGAACTAACTCGAGCTCAGATAGAAATCCCCTCTGTTCGTTACAGCGTCAAGCAGGAAGGGAATCTGCGAGTGGGTTATATCAGTTTAAATGAATTTAGTTCCCATGCAGCTGAACAAATGCAACGGGCAATTAGGAACCTCAATCAGCAGAAGGTGAATGCTTATGTCCTAGATCTGCGGGGGAATCCAGGCGGATTGCTTTTTTCCAGTATTGAAATTGCCCGGATGTGGATGCAAGAGGGGGAAATTGTTAGCACTATAGACCGGATCGGTGGCAAACAGGCATACACGGCTAATCGAACGGCCTTGACCAATCTGCCCTTAGCAATTCTAGTGGATGGTAACTCCGCTAGTGCTAGTGAGATTCTAACTGGTGCTCTGAAAGATAACAAACGCGCTACTGTTATCGGTTCTCGCACCTTTGGTAAAGCCGCTGTCCAGTCTGTCCATGCCTTATCCGATGGTTCAGGTTTAACGGTGACCGTCTCTCGTTACTACCTACCCAGTGGTGAAGATATTAGTTTGAAAGGAATTGTGCCCGATATTCGCCAAGAGTTGACCCTTGAGCAACGGCAACTGCTATCTAGTCAACCGGGATGGCGTGGCACTAGTAAGGATCCTCAATACGGAAGAGCGATCGCAGTTTTAAAATCCACTACTGCCTCTGGGCCTGGAACCCTCAGTCAACCTATAAACTCAGGTAGGGTTTGGTAAGCTGCGCTGGGAATCGGGAATCGGGAATCGGGAATCGGGAATCGGGAATCGGGAATCGGAAGGAGATGTAGGGTGGGCAGTGCCACAGAAAGATTAATTTGCTTGGGTACACCTAGGTATGCACTGCCCACCAACGGATGAATCACAATAGAACAGATGTAGGGTGGGCAGTGCCACAGAAAGATTAATTTGCTTGGGTACACCTAGGTATGCACTGCCCAGCAACGGATGAATCACAATAGAACAGATGTAGGGTGGGCAGTGAAGATGTAGGGTGGGCAGTGCCACAGAAAGATTAATTTGCTTGGGTACACCTAGGTATGCACTGCCCACCAACGGATGAATCACAATAGAACAGATGTAGGGTGGGCAGTGCCACAGAAAGATTAATTTGTTTGGGTACACCCAGGTATGCACTGCCCACCAAGGATCAATCACGAATCCTGGGCAAATCGTGAAATGGGAAAATCGGGAAATAGCGCAGATTTTTATTAACGCTAATCTTCGGATAATAACCTTAAACCTTCTAACCTTAAACCTTCTAACCTTAAACCTTCTAACCTTAAACCTTGGCCAATAGGCCACGCTACGCGAACAACCTTCAACCTTTTAACCTTAAACCTGATAACCTTCTAACCTTAGGGTGCATCTCCTAAAAGCTGTTTGACACGGTGGTGCGTTACGGGGCGGGCTATCCAAAGCCTGGCTACGAGGCGGAAAATGAGGCCCCCCCTAACGCACCCTACGCAACTAACCTTCTAACCTTCAACCTTCTAACCTTCAACTTTCTAACCTTAAACCTTCTAACCTTCTAACTTTCTAACCTTCTAACCTTAAACCTTCTAACCTTCAACCTTTTAACCTTCTAACCTTGGCCTTTGGCCACGCTACGCGAACAACCTCAAAAAAAAATAGCCGCAGAAATACCTTCCACGGCTAGGAATTTTTAGCTATGCCTCAACTTTCGAAACCAATCCAGAAATGATCCCATAGGATTGACCAAAGGTCACGCTACGCGAACAAACCTGATACTTTGGCCAGGGGGGTTCCCCCCCCTATAACTTAATAGTTTAACCCAAATTTAAATACTTGGTCATCATCGTGATGAATTCGCCAGGAATTCCAGTCGGCTGAAGGGGGCTCCACTCCGATATTTCGGCGTAACCCCGTGCATAAAGGGTATGCATAGTGTTGTTTATTGCCCGGCGGGACCCCTTCAGAATGTGCTTAATGGGGTATTTTTTTTGGGAACGTTCCTGAGGAGTATTACTAGGAGTGATATCCTCAGGATTGTTTTGTGGATCTGGGCGAAAGTTGTCAGACATAGTTCAAAATTACTTTTGAATTTAACATTTATAATCATAACGATTATAAAATTAGTTGTCAAGGGTTTTTATAATTTTTTTTGGAGGGGTAATGGAAGAAAATTAAGAATTAAGAATGTAAAATTAAGAATTTAGAATTAAGAATGTAGAATTAAGAATTTAGTGCGTAGGGTGCGTTAGGGGCGGGATAGCCCTAATTTTCTACTTCGTAGCCAGTATTGGGATAGCCCGCCCCGTAACGCACCACCAAGTAGAAGTTAGAAGTTAGAAGTTAAAAGTTAGAAGTTAGAATCGCAAACAGGGCACATAGTAAAAATGTTAGCGTTTGTTTTTTTTTGATTTAATTTACTGATAGCCTTGGAAACAGAAAAAAAATAAACTATATCCGATAAGTTATTATAGGTATATAAAATAAATTGTGATAACTTTTTCCATTACTACCTAATCCCTGCTCCCTACTCCCTGCTCCCTACTCCCTGGATTTTTTTGTATTAGAATAAATAAAAATAGGATTTTCTGCATCTACTGGTTAAGGCTATAGATTTAACTGGAGGCTAATTGGTGAGCGATTCGAGGGGATTGATCAAAATCTCAGGGTGGGAGGGCTCAGAAGCCAGTATGGATGTGGTGTTTGTTCACGGACTTGGAGGTGATCCCAGAGGCACGTGGCATCACCAGCATGCAATAAATGATGATAATTTTTGGCCAGTTTGGTTAGGAAAAGAGCAGCTATGCCTTAACATCTGGTCTTTTGGGTATGACGCGAAAGCAACAAAGTGGCAAAGCAATGGCAGTATGCCCCTTTTCGATCAAGCCAGTAATTTATTAGATTGGTTAAACAGCTGCGATCTCGGCAAGCGTCCATTAGTATTTATTACTCATAGTATGGGCGGGCTTTTAGTCAAAAAGATGCTTAGTAGTGCTAATAATTTTGATAACTATAAAGGGATTATTGAGCAGACTAAAGGCATAGTATTTCTGGCTACTCCCCACACTGGTGCTCATCTAGCTAATTTAATTGATAATATTGGTGTTTTCGCACGAACCACCGTAAGTGTGGAGGAACTAAAAGCTCATGACTCTCAGTTACGGGAATTAAATGAGTGGTATAGAGAAAACGTTCGGAGTCTAGAAATTGCCACCAAAGTCTATTATGAAACCCAGCCTGTAAAAGGGATTTTAGTTGTAGACGAAGATAGTGCCAACCCAGGCATTGAAGGAGTGAAGCCGGTTGCCATACCAAAGCACCATATTGACCTATGTAAACCAGATTCTCAAAACAGTTTGGTCTATCTTGGTGTCAAGAAATTTATTGAGGAATGCCTCAAAAAAAAACAAATAACCTTAAATTCCCCGACTAACATTAGTATCAATAGTGGCACTCCCTACTTTGTCGGTAGAGACACTCAACTTGAGCAGCTCCATGAGGAACTTCAAAAGACCGATAGATTAGCCATTTGCGCCATTGCCGGAATGGGCGGTATTGGCAAAACCGAGTTAGCTTTACAATATGCTCTGAGATATCAGGATAACTACCCTGGTGGTAGGTGCTGGTTTCCAGTGCGCGGGCTAGATCTGGGGATTCAAGTTGTTAGTTTTGGGCGTACGGAATTAGGATTAACCATTCCAGATGAACTAGATTTCAACGAGCAGGTAAGATACTGCTGGAGAAATTGGCCAGAGGGAACAGCATTGATCGTGCTGGATGATGTGGCTTCTTTCAGCAATGACTACAAACAAAGAATTAAACCCTATTTACCTCCAGCTGAATCCCGCTTCAAAGTACTGGTCACCAGTCGTCAGCGTCCAGGGGCTTCTTACCGACGAATTGACTTGGATGTACTATCCCCAGAGGCAGCATTAGAATTATTAGGTAAGCTTGTTGGAAAAGAGCGCATTGAGAAAGAACTAACCGAAGCAGAAGCCTTATGTGAATGGTTGGGTTATTTGCCTTTGGGTTTAGAGTTAGTGGGACGATATTTAGATCTACATCCGACCTTAACTATTGCTAAAGTTCAGAAACGTTTAGAGAAAAAGAAATTAGCAGCTAAGGCATTACTTGACCCCACAGAAGAAGGGGAAATGACAGCCCAGTTGGGAGTAGCAGCAGCCTTTGAGTTATCCTGGGAAGATTTGAAAGATTGTCCAGAAGTCCAGCAGTTGGGATGTCGTCTGAGTCTGTTTGCTCCTGCTCCTTTTGAGTGGTCCCTGGTAGAGAAGTGTGTTATCGAAACTGAAGATGACCGGGAAGAAGAACAAGAAGAGTTGGAGGAATTACGCGATCGCGTAGCGTGGCCTACGGCCAATCGCAGTTTACTGAAACTGAACCTGTTGCAACTGACTGAACAGCAAACCTATCAACTCCATCCACTAATTCGAGAATTTTTCCTGACCAAGCTGGCTCAATTACCAGAGGCCGATAGCTACAAGCAAAGCTTTTGTAAGACAATGGTGGCTGTTGCCAAAACAATTCCCCAGACACCAACTCAAGATCAGATTGCAGTAGTTACCCCCGCCATCCCTCATTTAGACGAAGTTGCCACAGTCCTAACTGACTGGCTCAGGGATGAAGATTTAATATTGCCTTTTGTTGGCTTAGGAATATTCTATCAAGGTCGAGGTACCTATGACCAGGCTGAACCTTGGTATGAGAAATGTTTAGACATCACCAAAAGCCGCATGGGAGAAGACCATCCCGATGTAGCAACTAGTCGAGGCTACCTGGCATTACTCTACCAAGTTCAGGGGCGTTACCATGAAGCGGAACCCCTGTTTGTCCAGGCTTTGGACATGACAAAGCAGCTGCTGGGTGAGAAGCATCCCCATGTAGCCAGTAGTCTTAACAACCTGGCATTACTCTACCAAGTTCAGGGGCGTTACCATGAAGCGGAACCCCTGTTTGTCCAGGCTTTGGACATGACAAAGCAGCTGCTGGGTGAGAAGCATCCCCATGTAGCCAGTAGTCTTAACAACCTGGCATTACTCTACCAAGTTCAGGGGCGTTACCATGAAGCAGAACCCCTGTTTGTCCAGGCTTTGGACATGACAAAGCAGCTGCTGGGTCATGACCATCCCGATGTCGTCAGTAGTCTCAACAACCTGGCAGATCTCTACAAAGCTCAGGGGCGTTACCATGAAGCAGAACCCCTGTTTGTCCAGGCTTTGGACATGACAAAGCAGCTGCTGGGTCATGACCATCCCCATGTAGCCAGTATTCTCAACAATCTGGCAGATCTCTACCAAGCTCAGGGGCGTTACCATGAAGCAGAACCCCTGTATGTCCAGGCTTTGGACATGAGAAAGCAGCTGCTGGGTCAAGAACATCCCGATGTAGCCAGTAGTCTCAACAACCTGGCATTACTCTACCAAGTTCAGGGGCGTTACGATGAAGCGGAACCCCTGTATGTCCAGGCTTTGGACATGAGAAAGCAGCTGCTGGGTCAAGAACATCCCGATGTAGCCAGTAGTCTCAACAACCTGGGATTACTCTACTATGCTCAGGGGCGTTACCATGAAGCGGAACCCCTGTATGTCCAGGCTTTGGATATTGCAGAACGGAAGTTAGGATCAAATCATCCTAATACTGTTACCTACCGTAATAATCTAGAAAGATTGCGGGATGATTTGTCACAGCGATCAGTATATATAGCACTTATAGGACTTGTGAGGTACAAATTTCTGGGTTTTAGGAAGCAGCGAAGACGGAAGAGGCAAGACGGAAGAGGGAAAAAATAATGTGTACCTCATGAGTCCTAGAAACGCTATACTTCGGTTGCTATAAATTATTAATTCTAAATTATTAATTCTAAATTATTAATTTAATTCAAGCTTATTTTCGGGAGGATATGATGCAAGAGTCAGTAGTTTATCAACGAATTATTCGCCAAGGATTAGAACAAGGAAAGCGCAATGAGGTTAAGTTAATTATCCGTCTACTAAACCGTCGATTAGGTCAGATAAATCCCCAATTACAAAATCAAATTGAGGAATTATCCTTTGACCAGTTGGAGGATTTAGGAGAAGCGTTGTTAGATTTTGAAACTGAGGTGGATTTGACCAATTGGTTGCACCAGTTTAGGGATAAGTAAAATTCCGTTAGGGGTGGCACTCAAAAGCAATGCCATGGGGAGCTGCTAGAGTGTGTAATGCAAAATTTAGAATGTAGAATTTAGAATGTAGAATTTAGAATTGGGAATTGGGAATTGGGAATTCAAAATAATTTAGAATGGGCAAAGGTATAATTTTTAATTCTTAATTCTTCATTCTTCATTCTTCATTCCTCATTCTTAATTCTTCATTCTTCATTCTTCATTCTAAATTCTACATTCTTCTGACCCCAATTAAGTAGACTTCAACAGCCATAGACTAAGTAAGCCCAGTCTGAAGATTTCTTTCCCTAATGGTGCTTGATCTGAACAGATGTCATGCCTGTAGTCAGCTTGAATCTGTTCCTGAGTCAAAGCCCGACTGTAAATTCGTACACCAGCCAAAAGTCCGGAGTACTGATAGTCAAGATTGCCTTGAATATCACGGAATTGCCCCAGCCGTAGGGGTCTACCAGGGGAAGGCGCTATCGGGTTGTCAGTCTGATTGGGAATCCGACGGATGTTGCCGTTAAAGTCTCGAACTTCTTCGATGTGGCTTTGGATGCCATTAATGTAGGTCTGCATGATAAACCTACCGGGAGCCACTTCACCAAAGGTTGCAGCCATATGGGTCCATTGACCACCATGGACGATATCCTCACTGACTACACCACCACTGCCGCTAGTTTCGTCTGCTTCCTTCGGTAATCCTTGGGTGACATTGTTAGGGATGATAGTCAGAATCAGATTGCGATCGGTTTGTAGAGTACTCAGGAAAAGATACCAGGAAAATGCTTTGCATATGGGCTGTGGGCAGGCTCCAAAACCAACTTCTCCATCAGGGTAAGTACCCTGGGGAGGATCGGTAAAGGCTGGGTTTGCTTTGATGTAATCAACCTTAACCCAAGTTTCCACGGTCAGGTTAGCCAGATCTGGGAAATTGGGAACCTCAACGTATTGTGCAAAGGACATTTGCGGGGATTCGCCGCTATCTGATAAGCGTCTGAGAACGTTATAGTTCAGGGATGCTGAACCAACAAACCCTGGCGGGACATCCGCTGAGGGAGCCAGAGGATGGGCATCGGGATCGTGCTGGATCATACCGTCAAAGGTTCCAGGATTAGCTGTGTTCCTGATCACTCCGTTTTCAGTTGGAGTTTCAAATAAATACTCAGCTACCAAATCTGTGGGATCGGGGGTAAACATTTCTGTTTTTCTTCTGCTTAGACTTTGGAGAAAATTTGATGTTTTCCCTTTTGTTTCTACTCAAAACAATGGGCTAACAAATCTATTGTCTCGGCTCCCTTAGATAGTGACAGTACCCTTTGAGGGTACTATTTTGTCAAAAGTCCAATATTAGTAGCAGAATTAGCGATTGTTTCTAAAAAAACCTGAGACTATAGTGCAGGCAAGATTTCCCCACTGCAATAATTTTCGGAATTATAGTGGATTGCTATAGTATTCGTTGATGCTTTTGATGCGTTACCGTAGCAGCTCTTTGGTTAGCATCGCGTTTTTAATCCTAATAACGCCAGTAAGGACGACCTTTCCAAAATACCCCTAGGATTACTCCAATCAAAGAATTCATGGAAAACCCAACTAGCCCAGGAGGGATTGGAAGTTGGGACTTGAGCAATAGACCGACGATAAGGCACAACACTAAAGCCCAGAGACTAGAGGTATTCAGGAGTAGCTGGGACTGCCAACGTTCACAAATATAAACTCCTAACACCCCAACTCCTATAGTCGCAGCGAAAAACCAGATTATTACTAGGGGTCGAGAAAATAGTAGCACCGAGACGGGACGGAAAATTTCTGATTGAGTCAAGACCCATATCAACAGGTTCTCTAGAGCAACTACCAGCACAGTGGTGAAGGCAGCTACTTTCGACAGAGCTAGCCAAGGCTGTTGCTTAAAATTATGCCAAGGGTTATTCATGTTATGCTTCCTTTGACTTGGTTGAGGATTTTAAAAAAAGCGATGCAGCGCGGTCTTGGGGGTTTCCCCCATGAGCGACTGCATCAAGAAGTGTAGCGAGCTGGAAAACCTTGTCTGGGATTGTCTGATCATGAACTTGCCAATCGTCTATCACCAGCACTATGTCGCACCTCTGCCAGACGGGCATCGCTTTCCCATGCCTAAATTTGGGAAACTCTACCAACTACTGCTACAAGAAGACATTGCCACTCCTAAACAATTCCACACTCCAGACCTTCCCCCACTAGAGTGGCTCCACCTGGTTCACACTCCCGACTATGTTCAAGCTTACTGTGAAGGTACCCTTGAGCCGAAAGCTGTGCGACGCATTGGCTTACCCTGGAGTCCAGCTTTAGTCAAGCGTACCTGTACTGCCGTAGGTGGCACCATTCTTACGGCTAAACTAGCCCTAAGTCAAGGGTTAGCCTGCAATACTGCTGGTGGTACCCATCATGCTTTTCCCAGTTATGGCTCAGGGTTTTGTATCTTTAATGATTTAGCGATCGCATCCCGTGTTCTCCAACAACTGGGACTAGTTCAGAAAATTTTAATTGTTGACCTAGATGTCCACCAAGGAGACGGTACCGCCTTTATCTTCCAAAACGAGCACAGTGTCTTCACCTTTTCCATGCACTGTGAAGTCAATTTCCCTAGCAAGAAACAAAAAAGCGACTTAGACATTCCCCTACCAGAGGGGATGGATGATGATGCCTATCTACAAACCCTAGCCAAGTATCTTCCGGACTTACTCTCAGGATTCAAACCCAATTTAGTGCTCTACGATGCTGGAGTTGACCCCCATGTAGAAGACCACTTGGGGAAATTAGCCCTGACCGACACAGGAATCTACCGTCGGGATATGCAAGTGTTGAGTACCTGTGTAGCAGCTGGCATCCCAGTGGCTAGTGTGATTGGTGGTGGCTACGGTAATGATTTCGATGCCCTGATCTATCGCCACTCTTTACTCCACCGTGCTGCTCTTCAGGTCTATCGCCAGTGTAAGCTTTGATGGCAAACTAAAGAAGGAGGAATTATTTGGTCGTTATTGATAGGATTGATAGCTAGATAAGGTAGATACATTCCCTAGAGCTACGACCAACGCTACACCCCACTCCCAATTTACCATTCCCCATTAGAAAAAACTGTGCTGCTATCCAAAGGCTTTGAAGTAGAAATGTATACCGGCACTCCCAAAGGGGATATTGTCGGTTTTTCCGATCAGATTGTTGCATCCCTCGACGGATTTGTCCGAGAGCCAGATCAGCGCAATGTAGAATACACCACTGCTCCTTTATGTTGCTATGACCGTCTCTTATGTGCTTTAGTGCGTCCCCGACAACAGCTGCGACAGTATTTAAAAAGCTTGGGTAACTATACACTAATTCCCGGCAGTACCCTGTCCTTAGGTAAAAGCGATCGCTTTTACCGTTCTGACCCCAATAATCCTTACCATTCCTACATTGAGACCACCTACGGCACTAAGGTTGTTACTGCCAGCATCCATATCAATGTGGGCATCTCTGACCCAGAAATCCTGATGCGAGCTTGTCGTCTGGTGCGAATGGAAGCTCCACTATACCTAGCCCTGAGTGCATCTTCCCCCTTTCTGGACGGTAAAACCACTGGCTATCACTCCACCCGCTGGGGAATGTTTCCCAAAACTCCCTCTGATGTTCCTTTATTTGAAAGCCATCGTCACTTTATCCAGTGGAATGAAGAGCAACTCGTTGCTGGTACCATGTTTAATGTCCGTCATCTGTGGACCTCTGTGCGCCCCAATGGCAACCGACGGCCCTATGATCTCAACCGCCTAGAGCTGAGAATCTGTGATTTAATGGTCGATCCCATTGCCCTGTTAGCGGTTATGGCACTATTGGAAGCACGCCTGATACAACTGATTCATGATCCCAGTCTTGACCCCCTGGAGATCAGTAAAATACCTGCCAACAACCGTTCAGCTGACTTGATTGGCCTCACCGATGCCAATGAAATCGCTGCGGCTGAATCCAGTTTGGATGCGCAACTGAGGCATTGGGAGGATGGCAGACTAATTCTGGCCAGAGATTGGATTGAGGAACTTTATCAAGAGGTTTGGCCGGTAGCGAAAAAACACGGTTTTAGTTGCTTCCTCTCACCGATTAAGAAAATTCTACGGGAAGGAAACACCGCTGGCCAGTGGTTACAACTTCATTCAGTGGGTGTTGATCCTCGCCAAGTGATGATTCAAGCCATTCAATCCATGGCTGAGCAAGAGTCGCAACTAGAAGATCAATTGTGTCAGTCCCTGGTAGCCTAACTGACTAACAGCTTTGTTATTCAACTACAATTAAATAGCTAAAGTTGTCATCGCAATTTTAGGTTAGGGGGAATCCGGATTCCCCCTAACCTCGCGATGGCATTTTTTATGAATTTTTTTGAATTTTTTAGAGTTTTTGTAAAGACAACCGCCTCAATTGAATAATTTTTTTGCCAAGTGAAATGCTGTGAAATATAAGAATATCTAATATATGCTTCAACGAAAACTAATATAAGAAAAACATATATGATCTATATCACTAGGTAGAGGTTATCTGAAATACAGACAAAAATATTGACCTTAGGTATGCCTATAGTACTATGACCTAAGATATATATCCAATGCTCCTCGAACCTGAATCCCTTGAACTCATTCAAATAAATCTTTTAGGTGCCCTTGACACCCGTTCGCCCACACCCGTTCGCCCACACCCCAAACCCAGTATAGCTTTAAAGCTACTTGTTACCACTTCAAATACCAATAGGCGATCGCCCATTTGTTTTCTAATCAGGGGTTTTAGACCCAGATTTGGTATGAATATAGATTAGGGTCAGACGTGTTATATCATGTCAGGATAATTACCCTTAATAAAAATCTCCCTATCTCCCGTTTATCCCTATCTCCCCATCTCCCCACACCGACCTTTCTCCCCACCCTCCCCACCCTCTCTTTAATTATGGGTATTAAACCAGACTTGATATTAAGGGTTTCATGGTAAAAGTTGTCTTAATCAACCCGCAAATTCCACCGAATACCGGCAATATTGCCCGAACTTGCGCCGCCACCACTACTCAATTGCACTTAGTGGGTCCGTTGGGTTTTGAAATTAGCGATCGCTACTTGAAACGAGCAGGACTAGATTATTGGCCCTATGTAGATCTTAAATATCATGATTCCTTTGATGCATTTGTCAGCTATCACCAGAAGCAAGAGGGGCGATGGATTGGCTTTACCAAGAGAGGAACATACAACTATATTAAGTTTCAGTTTCAGCCCAAGGACTGGTTATTGTTTGGCTGCGAAACCACAGGTTTGCCTCCCCATGTGTTAGAGGCTTGTCAGGCTAAAGTCTTTATCCCCATGACCCAGCCAGGAGTGCGCAGCTTAAATCTCTCCGTCAGTGCTGCCCTTGGCTTATTTGAGGCCAGGCGTCAGTTGGGTTACTTGGAATAGGTGTTTTCTGTGTTAATAATTAGGACTTACTAAGTTGACTTGGTTTCGGTATTGTATAATTTGTATAAATTTTTGATATAGATTTCTTTTGTATAGATTTA
Source organism: Moorena sp. SIO3B2 (assembly GCF_010692525.1). Lineage (NCBI taxonomy): Bacteria > Bacillati > Cyanobacteriota > Cyanophyceae > Coleofasciculales > Coleofasciculaceae > Moorena > Moorena sp. SIO3B2. Next base: position 12,236 of record NZ_JAAHHE010000002.1, on the reverse strand, counting down.
CTTGTATAGATTTTTCTTATAGATTTAGTTGTATCGATTTAGTTGTATCGATTTAGGTTTAAGCCTTAACCGTTTGAGTTTTAATTTGACCTTAAACCTAGATTATATCACTAATAAAATCAGCTGTCAATAGAAATATCGAAAGCGACTTTAGTCGCTGTTTGCCTTCTCCTACTCTTGCCGGACTACGATAGAAAAATTACATGGGGAGCAGCTGATCACCCCACTCAAAAAATACTTATCCCCCTTCAGGGGTTTAAACACTATAGCTAGAGTTCAAATACCTAATTTACCCTCTACTGATGGTGTAAATAGGAAATGTCTGTAGAAATGTGTAATTTTTGTGAAAAACAATCCCTCTGCTGGGAATTCCCTAGGTGATCAATCAATAACTAGATTTTTAGATTTGGTTAAACTGTGTAAAAACGTTTTGTCGCACAAGTCGGTTTTAATCAGGGAAAGACGTCAAAACAAGCATCTTTGGGTAGAATCAAGGACTGTCAGCCTACAGCTGACCGGACGCACCTTGGTTGAATGAGTTAGTGTGTGTAGAATTACTCACCAAAAATTCAGCTATCTAGAAGACTGAAATTACTTAAGACATATAAGAAATTTCTATCATAAACAGTAGGATTACCGAGAAATCACCGATAGATTTTGCTGATATCAAATGGGGAGTGTTCAGTATACCAAACCAACTATCAGTAGATAAAAGGAGGATTTGAAGGATTTTGTGAGCACACCATCAACTAGCAACCCACCAGGATTAAGATCCGGGTTGATACAGGATTATACGGTTGTTGTCTTACCCAAAATTCGCGTAGAGTTCAGCTGTAACCAGTCAGTTGCTTCGAGATTACCATCGCTGTTTTTATGGCGCTCAAACAGAATAATCAGCAAATATGCTCGATTTTATTGGGTTACTGAGGGTGGTTTCCCGGAGAAGGCCTGATTAGCCAGTTACTTTATATGCATATATATGCAGCATATGCAGCAATCCTTAACGGCAGCCGTGGTCAATCCCGACAAGATCTCTGCTATGGGATGTTGTCCACCTAGTTGTCTAAGGATAATTACTTATCAATGGCTTCAAGGTGTATCTAGCTATTGCCGTCAAGGAATAAATTTTTTAGTAGTCATGTGAGCTTGTCTAAATCAAAGAAGCACGGTAATCTTTGCTAAGTCTGCCAAATAGATGTGATTTGGATCACACTTTAGAAGTGAGTCACATCATTGACTGGTAAAAAATAAATCAGGAACTGTTAAGCGCTCGTCAAACACCAGGAGGACGTTTTTGAAAGGAACACTTACTGATAAGGTCAATCATGTTCCGACCTGTGCAGCAGAGTCATCGGATTCGTCATCGAAACTACCTGCAAGTAATCATGCGGTCGGTGCAGTAATTCCCCTTGAGGTGAACCGTAAGGCTCGTACCTCAGCAGCCATGATTGGATTGGCGATTTCCATGGGGGCATCTGGGTTACTATTACCTCAACAGGGTGATGAAGCAATGGCATTCGAGCCAGTTGCTCCTGACCCAAGTGGGACGAATCTACCAGCAGCCGAATTTAAGGTTACCGCTGTTTCAAGCCCCTCATTGCTAAACCCGGCTAAGGAGGGACAAGGGGGTGTGGCATCAAAGCCAGCCTCACCCCCAGAACTTGCGATTCGGCAAAGCCGTTCGCGTTCGCGCAGCGTCGCCTACGGCGAAAGCGTGGCCTACGGCCTCCGCTACGGGAACGGGAATTTTAACAAGCTCAAAACCGATGACACTCTCCCAGTAGCCAGGAAGTCTACCATTGGTGAGGTTAAGGGTACTGATGTCAAAGCCTCATCTAAGTCTGAGGGTGTAGAGCCAAAACAGTTGCTAGCATCTGCACCAGTATCAAAATCGGGTAACCTGTCAACGGATGCATCACAAGCTGTTTCCGACAAGACCAATAATCTTTTAAAAGCTAGACAAGACCTAGCCCTCAAGCGCCTCCAAAAACATCGAAACCGTCTGAGCAAAAGTCTGGTTCAGTTGAGGTCCGAGGAGTTTAACAAGTCTTATGAACTGGCATCAGCGACCCTTGGTTCTAGCCCACACACTTTACCCCCTGCAGTGCTAAAACCTGAGGGTTCAGTAACACAAACATCGCAGCCCATTGTTACGGTACCTACAGCTCCGGCGACGCTCCCACAGCCAAGGCCGAAAGTTGCTGTATCACCAGCCTTAACCCAATCAACTAGATCTGAGCCACTACCGGTGGTCATTCCAGTACCGACTCCAGAAACAACTGTCATATCGGCAGTCAAACCATCAGTTTTCAAGGTCAGTACTCCAAGAATTGCATCGGCTACAACCAAGGTAACTACAGAGCAACTAAATGTACCACAGCCAGTGGTGGTGGGAACTAGGCTGTCATCTACTGGTAACTCTTTTCACCAGGTCAAAGCTGGTGAAACCCTAGATTCTATTGCCCGTAGTTATGGTTTATCCCGCTCAGAGCTAGTCTTAGCCAATCAGCTAGATAATCCTCACCTAATTGAAATTAATCAACAGCTGAAAATTCCTCAAGTTGGGACATTCGATCAGCAACAGTCGTCAGTAACTTTGCTATCTAGCAACAGCCCGAAATCTGAACCTTGGAAGCCAGCAATAGGGCGACCATTGGATTTAGAAACAACTATCTCTGTTAAGACTTCTACTAGTCGAGATCAAGTCACATCCGTATCTATAGAGGAAAAACCTAAAGTAAAACCGGTAACTGAGACCATTCTGGCTCAATCGACCTCAGACAGTGGTCTGCTAGCTCAAGCTACTTCCTCGATTGAAAATCAGCCTCTAGAGTCTATTAACTCTCAGCGCAACTCCTATGTTGAAAAATTAAGGGCTGATATTCTCAAGATGCGAGAAGAAATCCGGGACAATAAAACCAGCCCAGAGGAAAGCAAACCAATCAACCTAGGAACTCCTACTAACGAGCCAGTTGCTGATCCCTCAGACAAGGAGTCTAAATCTGTCGAGATCACTCCCCAGTGGAATCCTGAGAATAATCAAGCAACCGGTGCGAAAGAGTCGGAATTATTATTACCGCAGCCACCGACAGCTCCACAGGTTCCTATTGCTATTCCAAGACCTCAGCCACCCCGGAAAACTCGACGCAGTTCTATTGCCATTCCTGTGCCTCCACCTGAGGTATCACAACCGAGAAGGATAGCTGTAGCTCCTGCCCCACCGGAACGATTTAACCCAATGATCCGCATACCGGTAGGAAAACCTGTTTCACCAGGAGTGCCACCTCTGTCTACACCAGATATGTACTTGCCAGATAGCCCTAACCGCTTTAACGGATATATCTGGCCAAGTAATGGTGTGATTACCTCAGGTTATGGTCGGCGTTGGGGACGGATGCACAAGGGTATTGATATTGCAGCTCCGATTGGGACACCAATTATGGCAGCAGCCCCTGGTGTTGTAGTCAGTGCTGGTTGGAATTCAGGTGGCTACGGTAAATTGGTGGAAATCAAGCATCCTGATGGTAGTCTGACCCTTTATGCCCACAACAGCCGAATTTTTGTGCGTCGTGGACAACAGGTTGGCCAAGGTCAACGAATTGCCGCTATGGGTAGCACAGGTTATAGCACTGGTCCTCACTTACACTTTGAGGTACATCCCAGAGGTCGGGGAGCTGCAAATCCGATCGCCTATTTGCCTACAAGACGGTAATAGAGTGATTTCAAGGGAAGTATCCCAATCAGGCAAAATTACTAGGTTGAAGGAGGAGACAGAGGAAAAGGGTAAGGTAAGCAACAGGGAAGTTTCCTACTCTTCCTCAACTTCTCTGACAATATTTATGAGAAATCCCAACACTGAAAACTCCGCCACAAAGCGAGCCCAGATCAAAGTGACTAGCGCGCTTTTAGCCTAAAAAAACACAAGAGCAAAAAGTTGACACTTATCTAGCGCTATAGTATAGTTTAAGTATAGGGTACAGGCTGAAAAACTGAACGCGCCCCGCGTGGCCTTTGGCCTTGGCGCAACCGGAAGAGAGATCCGCCACTGCATGACCTAAAAGTAGTAATGCCCAGAGGGCTTGAAGTTACCGTAAGTAGAGGGTCGCCTTTATAGTCGGTAGGTTATGCAGCATAGGGAAAAGGTTTTGTAGTAAGGCGACCCTCTACTAAGGTTTCGTCTCTGGGAAAGTCCTCTTTAAAAACCCAATCGTCAATTAGACGTTGGCGTGTGAACCCAGGAAAATCACAACTTGAGAAAAAATACGGTACGGTGGGGCACACCGAAACCAGGTGAAAAGGAAGGAAACGGACTTTTATCGGCACTTCCTGACAAGTAGCCAAACGCGATCGCGAGAATTGCCCGCTGGGTCTACTGTGAACTAAACTAAATTCTTGGTCTTGACGGGTTTTTGGTTTAGGTACTGCCTACTTTTTGGCGGCGTCAAAGATTAGGACACAGTGGTTTAAGGCAGCTCATTGATCTGGGAATCGCCGTTCTTTCAAGACGGCGAGTGTCAATAAAGAAATTATTGGCATTGATATGTTATAGTAGATAAGGATTGAAGAAAAGGCTCAGTAGCTCAGTGGTTAGAGCAAGGGACTCATAAGCCCGAGGTCGCAGGTTCAAATCCCGCCTGAGCCATAACTAATTAATTAGTCAACTGGATTGATCAAGAGAACCCTGGTAGTGTTCTCGGATTTCATTAATCGAAAACAAAGCTTGAAACATTAGGCCAGCGGACTTATAAAGCTCGGCTCCGCCTTGGAGCCGGTCAACCAGGGCTATTACCAGCTCTACCTGGTAACCGGCTTCCTTAAGGCGATCCACGGCTTTCATGGCTGATTGCCCAGTAGTCACCACATCTTCTAATACCACTACTTTGGCTCCTGTGGGCAAACTAGGACCTTCAATGTATGCCCTGGTTCCATGACCTTTTGGCTGTTTGCGGATAATTAGACCAGGGATAGGGCAGTTTTCTAAGGCAGAAACAATGCTAACCGCACTCACGATGGGATCTGCACCCAGAGTTAAGCCAGCAACAGCTTGAGTATCAGCAGGTAGCATTGAGAATAGCAAACGTCCTATTGCCAATGCTCCTTGAGGATGAAGGGTGACCTGTTTACCATTGATGTAATAAGAGCTACGCTGCCCCGACGAAAGCACAAAATCACCCTCTTGGTAAGCCAGTTTACAAAACAAATCCAGCAGAAAAGGTCGCAGGAGAGGTAAATCCTTTGGGGTAGACAGGGCTTGGAATTGGTTGTTCATGAAACTTACTACTACTAGTGGCGGTTGATTTGGATTATGCGGTATTCTTTCACAGTCAGCCGTCAGCCGTCAGCCGTCAGCTAAAAGCTCACGCTACTTGAGGTGCCGTCAGCTTATTTTATTCAAAAGCTGTTCGGTGTAGCGTGGGCTATGGGCATAAACTGTTCGGTGTACAGTGGCACAGGCTTCGAGGCTGGGACCCATAAGCTGATAGCTGATAGCTCATAGCTGATAGCTGATAGCTGATAGCTGATAGCTGATAGCTCATAGCTGATAGCTCATAGCTGATAGCTGATAGCTGATAGCTGATAGCTGATAGCTCATAGCTCATAGCTGACAGCTAAATGCTTACTTTTCACCGACTGGGGTACTTTACCCTTAATATCGGATACTATTGAGGAAAACTACGGGTGATTGCGATGCAAATGCGTTGGGAAAAGCTGTTTAGCGTTTTAGTTATAGCAGCCACTGCTAGTCTAGGAGCAGGTGGTGCCATAGCAGAAACTAATTCGGAGGACTTGGAGCTAATTCCTCTATTAACATTACCTGAGGCTTTTGAAAACGCTTTTTTTGATGACTCTGGGAACTTTTTTGAAAACAGGAGCATCAAGAGTCAAATCGATACAATTTTCGGCTCTGGATGGCCACCTGCGTTTCCAGAACTGGCACTTGAGCGCGATGCTCAGCGTGTGAGTAATCTTTATCGGGATTTACTAAAGCAGCAGGTAGAGAGTGGCCCTGTTATTCGTACTCTGGATTTACCAAACCCCTACAATACTTCCCTACGGTTGCTAGAGCAATCGAGTGATATACCAATCCAAGTGGAAAACCAAGAATTTTTCTTGGCACCGCAGCCCATACTACAGCTGCGCAGATGAGTATGGGGCAGATCAGTATGGGGTGATAGTAGTAGCTGACCGCAAGTGTTAAATCCAGGGTGCAGGAGTTGAACCTGCCTAGGGCAAATTATGAGTTTGCTGCCTCAACCGCTCGGCCAACCCTGGGTTATCCTTTTCTATTATGGTAGCCTGAATCGGGTTATTGCAACACCACTAACTAGAAATTCCCGATTTATCCGATAATTCACAGAACATAAGATAATCTAGCTGTATAGCAGGACTATAATACAGCACGGAACCAGCGGTAATTCGGAATAACGTTAATCACGCTATGAAATTCAACACAACTGTAGCGCTAACCATAGTTCTACTGACAATGATGTTAGGTGCAGGTGTCGTGAGTGCCTTTTGGGGATTCTCTATCGGTCACGAAGCCCTCAAAGGAGTTACTCAACCGGATACTAACCCTAAGAAAAAGTTGACAGGGAATAAGGGGTCTTCTTCTGGGAAAGAAGGGGTCTTGATTGTGAGCGAGAAGGATATCTTGGTTAACGTTCACGCCCACATACACAATAAGGGTAAAAATCCTCCGGCTAAGAAAAACAGCCAGAAAACTAAGCAAATTAGTTGGTCTAAGCCAGCTCAGAAGGAGTCATCGTCTGGTGTATTGACTAAAGAGGCATCCTTCACTCGGAAAAACCCTAAGCTAAATTTGCCGGTTAAAAGTCAGGATAAGGGAGTCACCCTAGCGGTAAATTCTGCCAGTGTGCAGGAGGGTTCTTTAATGTTGGATGTCAGCTTGAAGAATCAGAGTTCTAATCCAGTCAGGTTTCTGTACAGCTTTTTGAATGTTACCGATGATCGCGGTCGTGCCTTAAGCGCAATTACGGAAGGCTTACCAGGAGAATTACCGGCTAATGGCAAGGAATTTTCTGGAACAGTGAGCATACCGACAGCTTTACTAGAGAACTCCGAAAAGCTTTCCCTGACACTGACCGATTATCCCGATCAAAAACTACAGTTGAAAATGTCTCAGATTCCTGTAGTTAGATAACGAAGCAAGTCGAGGGAATGGTTGTTAAGGATAAAACGTTGACGCTATGCTAAAAGCCTATGTTGAGAGCAAGCAACTAAGCCAGTTTCGCCAGCCAGTATCAGAAATTCCCTTGACTGGCACTCTTGAACTAGCTCAAGGAAATGCTAGTCATACAACTGAAAACCCCATAATACAACTGATAAGTTTTTGATGGTAAGCGATAAATCGATACCAAGCTGCCCTAGGTCTAGGAAGATACATCAGAAGGCAACCGTAACCAGCAAAAAATGAAAATTATTTGCTTTTACCTTTCACCTTTTCTATGGTTGCCAACCTAATGGTTTTTCTAACAGTGGATGCTTCTATTAGCCTCTCTGAGGGAGAGGTTTTGCTGGGATTGTTATCAGTGCTACTACTGATAGCGATCAATGCTTTTTTTGTTACGGCTGAGTTTTCCATGGTGGCCGTGCGGCGATCGCGGATTAGCCAATTAGTAGATGCGGGTGACGTGCAAGCAAAGACCGTTCAGGCTTTGCAACAGAGCATTGACCGATTACTATCTACAACTCAGTTAGGGATTACCCTCTCGAGCCTTGCTCTGGGATGGATTGGGGAGACTACCATGGCAACCTTGGTAGCAGCTGGGATAGCCAAGCTACCAATAACGCCAGCTCTAACTCCAGTTATTACCCATTCCCTAGCAATCCTGGTGGCATTTTTCCTGATTGCGTATCTACAAATTGTTTTGGGGGAACTTTGCCCCAAATCCCTGGCTTTACTTTACTCAGAACAACTAGCACGGTTTCTTGGACCACCCAGTCTGGTAATTGCCAGGTTTTTTAATCCTTTTATCCAGATTTTGAACCAATCTACCCGCTGGCTCCTGAGGCTGGTGGGTGTTCAATATTCTGGTCAAGGTTGGTATAGCCGTGTAACACCGGAAGAGTTGCAGCTGATTATTACCACTGAACGGGAGTCTATCGGACTGGAAGCAGAAGAGAGAAAACTACTGAAAAATGTGTTTGAGTTTGGGGAGGTAACAGCCGCAGAGGTAATGGTTCCCCGCACCAGTCTTGTGGCTATTTCCCATGCAGCAACCTTCGATATTTTGTTAGAGGAAGTTGCTAAGACTAGTCACTCTCGCTATCCTGTGATTGGGGCATCCCTAGATGACATTCGTGGCATTATCGACTTCAAAAAAATGGCTAAACCTTTATCTAAAGGGAAGCTAGGACTTCAGACACCGATTAAATCCTGGATTTGTCCAGCTAAGTTTGTCCCAGAAACTACCCCATTGAGTGAATTACTGCCGATGATGCAGCGATCGCATTTGGCAATGGTGATGGTGGTGGATGAGTTTGGAGGTACGGCTGGATTAGTCACCCTCAAGGATTTAATTGCTGAAATTATTGGTGATGGACCTGAATCTGACATAAGCGAGGACTTGACTGTACAAATTCTCGACGAGTATACCTTCCTGGTGCAAGCTCAGATGAATATGGAAGAAGTCAACGAACTTTTGGATTTAAACCTACCAGTAATTGATGACTATCATACTTTGGGAGGTTTTTTGCTGGACAAGTTTCAGAAAATTCCTGTACCCGGTGAAACCTTAAATTATGACAATCTAGAATTGACCGTTGTGTCTGCTTCTGGAGCGCGCCTAAACCAAATTCGCATAAGCCGCCAGCAGCCACAAGGTAAGAATTCAGTAGATGTTTCCGATTCTGAACAAATGCCGATAATTCCCAGAAAGGATGATGTCTCCTTTGACAATGGAGGGCTTTGATAGTTTTGGTGAATTTTATTTGATTAGCTCTGGAGAAAACCAATAGAAAAGAATGGCGCGAGGAGATCAAATTTACGTATTCCAAAAGTTTCTTAACCTTGAGGGGGTTTACCAACATCATGGTATTGACTGTGGAGATGGTAGTGTTATCCACTACCGCAAAAATACTGAAACAATTGAGCGTACTTCTCTGGCTACCTTTGCTCTAGGTGAAACAAAAATTTATGTCAGGCAGTACTCAGTTTGTTTAATTCCAGATGTTGTGATTCGTCGAGCAGAAAGTCGATTAGGGGAAAGACAATATAATCTAATTTTTAATAACTGTGAACACTTTGCTAATTGGTGCAAGACTGGCAAAAGTGAGAGCCAGCAAGTCAAGGATTTTATTCCGGTAATTAGTAATATGAAAATCGAGGGTTTGTACGAAGCTATAAAACAAGCACTTCAGGGAGCAAAGCAAGACGATACAACCCAGTTACTTAACCAAGCATTATCTGATCTCAGGGTGGTTTGGGATGAGATTCAACCTAAGTATAAACAGGAACTTAAAGAAATCAATGTCTGGCAGCAAGTGGCAATTCAAGCTCTTAAAAACAATAGAGAAGACTTAGCCCGTGCGGCTTTGATGCGGAAGCGGAACTATGAGAAAAGCGCGACGGACAAGAAAGCTAAATTAGACCAGTTAGCGAAGATGACAGAAACATTGATTCGCAACCGTATGAACTGGCAACAAACCTAGTGGGTTGGTTAAGTAATCAGAAAGCTACTTTGAGCGGTCAGCTATCAGCTATCAGCTATCAGCTAATAGCTATCAGCTATCAGCTCTCAGTAATCAGCTTTTGAATAAAATAAACTCACGGCTGACGGCTGACGGCTGACCACTGACGGCTGACGGCTGACGGCTGACGGCTGACGGCTGAATGCTTACGTATAGATGATGGGAGGATAGGCAGATATAACTATATATTTGCTTATATACTTACTTTTAGTTGTAAAGATCCAAAAAACTGAATGGAACGTGGTTTACTATGGTTACCTCTGCTAGCAGCATTTTGCTGGCTTGCCTGGTCAGGCTGGAATGAATACCAAAAGATTGAAGCTTATCGCCGCTGGGCTGAACAGTTTGAACGGGCAAAGTATGATATATATGCGGTGCTTGGTCAAAACGGCAGTGACCTGACTTGGGGTAAACCCACTAGAAATAAACCAGTAAATCTAGAAACCTTTTCCCTCAAAGACGTTAAATCAATCAACTTGCTAGTTGATAATCAAGTGGTTGACTTAGAGCAACCACCGGATAAAGGTCGTGCGATCGCATTAGAATTTCAATTCCTCAAACCCATAGATCCAGTCAAAATTCCCTTTACAGAAATTCCTTTGGCAGTGGAGTGGGGAAAATATCTCCAGTCATTCACGCTTAGCGCTGGGTGAAGGCAATAGAGAATAGGCAACTTCGGCTGCTGGACATTGGGTAGCACCCTCCGCCATTGATCCCAGGTTACCCTTACAGGTTAGACCTGGGGATTCTCGTCAGTCAAGCTAAAAACTGCACCAACTGCTCTAACTTCAACCAAGGGGCACCGCTAGCCATAACATCCTTTGCCAGAGCAATCCCTGCTGTGTAGTCTTCGAGAGGTATAACACCAGCGACTTGAAGGGCTAATGAGGCATTTAACGCCACCACATCCTGCTGGGCTGGTGTTCCTTTACCTTGCAAAACGTTCCGTAAAATTGCCCCATTTTCCGCTACATCACCGCCTCGTAGGGACTCAGTAGGGGCAGGAGTTAGACCAAGATGTTCCGGATTTAGACTCAAAAGTCGCACCTCACCCCCCGATAGCAGTGCCAAGTCAGTTTGATCTGCCAATCCCGCCTCATCTAATTTTTCCCTACCATGGAGAACTATTGCGTTGGGAGTACCCATCAAACACAACGATCGCGCTACAGTCTCTACAAAGTTGGGAGCATAAACACCGATTACCTGACCGGTGGGACGCAGGGGATTTACCAATGGTCCTAACAAGTTAAACACTGTCCGTACTTTTAGGGTTTGCCGTAACGGTGCCACTGCTTTCATGGCTGGATGCCAACCCCGAGCAAACAGAAAGGTTACCCCTACCTCATCCAGGGCTGCCTGAATCTTGTCCGGTGCTGCTGCTAAATTTACTCCTAGGGCTTCGAGCACATCAGCCGAACCCACCTTACTAGAAGCAGAACGATTACCATGCTTAGCCACCAGCACTCCAGCCGCCGCCACTACAAAGGCTACTGCGGTAGAGATATTAAAGGTAGACGCGCCATCCCCACCGGTACCACAGGTATCAATGACGGGTTGGTTGTGTTTAATGGTTGTCTTCTGCAACGACTGGGATTGTAGCACCTGAGCCATCCCTGCCAATTCGGTAGCCGACACCCCTTTAGCCTGGATAGCTGCCAAAAGTGCGCCAGATAACACAGTGGGAATTTCTTCATTCAACCATCCCTGCATCAGTTGTGATGCCTGGTCACTGGATAACGATTGCCCATCCAACAACTGTTGCAACAAACTGGGCCAGTTAGAAGAGGTTTGAACCATTATTATAGAAGTAGAGTATTTTATCTGGAAATGCGATCGCATTAACTATTCAATCACTATTTCCGATCAATCTCTAACTAACAAGGTTACAGCATAAGCAGCAATTCCCTCTTCACGTCCCACCGGACCCAACTTTTCATTAGTGGTTGCCTTAATGCCAATTTGGTCAGGCTTCAGGTCTAGGACTACACTTAAGCGATCGCGCATGGTCTTAATATGAGGCTTAAGCTTAGGACGCTCCGCCACCACCACCGAATCAATATTGCCAATCCGCCAGCCATGGGATTGGATCAACTGATTCACCTGACTCAACAATACCAAACTATCCGCACCCGCCCATTTTTCGTCAGTTGGGGGGAAATAATGACCAATATCGCCCAAACTCAAGGCTCCCAGCATGGCGTCCATGATGGCGTGAGTCAGGACATCGGCATCACTATGACCGACTAATCCCAATTCATGAGGAATGTCTACACCTCCGATAATCAGACGGCGACCTTTGCCCAATTGATGGATATCGTAACCGTTGCCAATCCGAATAGTCATTTTTTCCACTGAATCCCACGTTAACAGAGCAAGCGATCGAATTTTACCTGCTATCTAGGGCGTGTCATCAATTAAGCCAGATAACGGTAGCAGCCAGATAAATTGCGGATAGAAAGTTTATTGCCCCTTTATCATAGCGTGTGGCAATCGCTCGATATTGCTTGAGTTGGGCAAAGAAGTTT